>JACDCA010000172.1 GCA_013694635.1 Acidobacteriota bacterium
TTCTTTCGAGAAGCGCGGCAGCATCTCGTCCCGCATGGCGAGGTGATAGACCGCCGACGCGATCGCCATCGCCGACTTCTTCACATCGTCTTCGATGATGCGCTCGTACGTATCGAGGTTGGTGTGCCACGTGTACGAGTTGTACTCGATCGGATCCTGGCCGAGACCAATGCCCGGCAGGCCCGCGGCGTTAAATGAGGTGCTGTCGGTGCCGCCGGTACCGCGGCTGCGCGTCGCCGTCGCGCCCAGGACGCCGGTATCCTCGAACGGTTTGAAGATCTCGCGCAGCACCGTGGCGGCTTCAGGCGGGCCGAACACCCCGGCCGAACGGACACGTCCCGTGCCGGAATCCACGTTGAAGTAGCCGGCGAATTTCACGTACGCGGGCTTGGGATTCTCGAACGTTCCGAAGTGCTGCTCGACGTACGCTTTCGAACCGAGGAGCCCCTGCTCCTCACCGCCCCAGAGCGCGACTCGGATCGTGCGACGCGGTTTGACGCCGATTGCCTGCAGGATCCGTGCGGCCTCCATCATCACGGCGCAGCCGATTGCATTGTCTGTAGCCCCCGTCGCAGCATGCCACGAGTCGAGGTGGCCACCGAGCATTACGACTTCGTCTGCCTTGTCGGTGCCCGGGATCTCGGCGATCGCGTTGTAGGACGTCTTTCCCTCGGGATACGAGCGATTGACGATGTTGAACTCCAGCGTCACCGGCGTACCGCCTGCAAGGATGCGCACGATGCGCCCGTAGTCTTCGTTGCGCAGGACGACGGTCGGCACGGCCTTCGTCACGTCGTAGGTCCGGTTCTGAAACGCGCGGATCTGGCCGTGGTCGCGGCCCGCGTCGTTGACGCGTACCAGAACCCCCGCCTTCAGGACCATGGCGTCCACCGCCGTGTTGACGGCTGCGGCGTTCAGGCGCGTCGGGTCCGGCGGCGCCTGATCGCCGCGGCCGCGACCGCCGCGTCCACGGCCCTCCGCCGCAGGCGCGTTCGGATCGAGCTGCTTGCGCAGGTCGTCGTCATTGCGGCGAAGCGCAGGCTGGTTGATCGTCACCGGTACGGCCACGTGCCGTCCGACCAGCGCGATCTTGCCGTTGATCGACGCCGACGTCTCGCCGATCCAGTTGTCCAGCTCTGCCTGGGTCGGGCCCGACGGCGGCACGATGTGGACGGCGGTGGCCGTGACGACCCCTTTCGTGGAAGGAGTCCAGGCCAGGACTTCAGCGACGAGGCTGTCTTTCACAGGAGCGGTGATGTGGCCGGAGAAGCGCTCGTTGAGCCAGCCCGACCTCGGCGTACCGTCGGCGTTCACGAAGGGAAAGGGCTCGAGCCTGCCGTTCTTGAATCCCCACTCGGTCATCTGCAGCACCGCCCACTCCGCGGCACGCTTGTGGTTCGGCGACCCGGTCAGCCGTGGGCCGTGCACATCAGCCAGGACGTGCATCGTCCGCATGATCCGGGAGTTGTTCTGCGCTTCCGCTCGGATTTTCGTGTTGACGGCCTCGTCGATTGTCTCCGGCGTCCGGGCCGGGACCACCGCGACGGCGACGCCGATCAGTAATGCGGTCAGTGTCTTCGACATGAATTCTCCGGTTTTCGCGAATATAACATTGTGGCTCTGGCTTATACGTATCGTCCGCGCGTGCTCGACGAACTGGCCCGCCACGGTCTGCGACCGTTGCCCGAATCCGATCCGCAGCAACTGCGTGACGCGGTGCGCGATCTATATAAATACGAGATCAAGCGGCTGCGGGGGGAGCTCCTGGCGGGGAAGTTTCCCAAGAGTGAATACGCCGCGCGCGTCGTTGCGTTACGCGAACGCTACCCGATTCTGTCGCTGCCGATGGAGTTGTGGTTGAGCTCGTAGGCGCACCACGGAGGCACAGAGAACACAGAGAAACTATTGTTTTAGAGGTTTAATAAATGAATTCTGTGAACTCTGTGCCTCTGTGGTGGGCGTAAAGACACATATGCAGGACTTCGAGAAGCTTGGTCTCTTCTACCTCGGCCGCGAGTACGACCTGGATGCGCAGGCGCCAACCGAGCGGCCGGTGCTCTACGATTCGCGCGACCTCGTCACGCACGCGATGTGCGTCGGCATGACGGGCAGCGGGAAGACCGGGCTGTGCATCGGGCTGATCGAGGAAGCAGCGATCGACGGCGTCCCCGTGATCGCGATCGATCCGAAGGGGGATCTTTCGAACCTCCTCCTCACGTTTCCTCGACTGGCGGCTGAGGATTTTCGCCCGTGGGTGGACGAGGAGGAAGCCAGGCGAGCCGGGCAGCCCCCGGACGCGTACGCGGCGCAGCAGGCGCAAGCGTGGAAGGACGGCCTTGCGGCCTGGGGGCAGGACGGCGCGAGGATCGAGCGGCTGAAGGCCGCGGCCGAGTTTGCCGTGTATACGCCGGGCAGCCGTGCGGGCCTGCCGGTGTCGGTTCTGAGCTCGTTTGCCGCGCCACCGCCGTCGGCGCGCGGGGATGCAGAACTGATGGCGGATCGCGGCGCAGCGACCGCCACGAGCATTCTTTCGCTCGCCGGCGCTCCGGCAGAACCGCGCTCACGTGAACACACGCTGCTGACGTCGCTGTTCGCAACCGCGTGGCAGGCCGGGCGCAACCTCGATCTCGCCTCACTCATTCAGCAGGTACAGACACCGCCGTTCGACAAAGTCGGCATCCTCGATCTCGAATCGTTTTTTCCCGCGAAAGAACGGTTCGAGCTTGCGCTGAAGTTGAACGGCATTCTCGCCGCGCCAGGGTTCGACCAGTGGTTCGACGGCGAACCACTCGACCCGGCGGCCCTGCTGCGGACGCGTGACGGCAAGCCACGCGTTTCGATTTTCTCGATCGCGCATCTCGGCGATGCCGAGCGCATGTTCTTCGTGTCGCTGCTACTCAACCAGATCGTCGGATGGATGCGCGGACAAACCGGCACGTCGAGCCTCCGCGCCATGATCTTCATGGACGAGATCGCCGGATACTTCCCGCCGGTCGCGAATCCACCGTCCAAGCAGCCGCTCCTGACGCTGCTGAAGCAGGCTCGCGCCTTCGGCGTCGGCGTCGTCCTTGCGACCCAGAACCCTGTGGATCTCGACTACAAGGGGCTTTCGAACATCGGCACCTGGTTCATCGGCAGGCTTCAGACCGATCGCGACAAGGCGCGCATGCTCGACGGCCTCGAGGGAGCCGCGGCGGGCTCGCTGAACCGCGGGGACGCGGATCGCATTCTGTCCGCCCTCGCGAAGCGCGTATTCCTGCTCCACAATGTTCACGAACAGGCGCCGATCGTCTTCCAGACCCGCTGGGCGATGTCCTACCTGCGGGGGCCGGTGTCTCGCGAACAGATCGGGACGTTGATGGCGGATCTGAAGAAGACCGGGGAACCTGCGGACCCAAGGACCCAGGGACCGACGGACCAAAGGCCCCAGGGACCCACGGGCCGAGCCACCCGGCGACCTGCCTCGACGAGACCAGTGAGGCCGCCGGATATCGAGCAGTACTTCATTCCCGATGCCGCCGCGGACCGCGTTGACGTGCCGCCCCCGAGTTACATGCCGGTCGTTCTCGGCGCCGCGCGCGTGACGTTCACCGATGCGAGGCTGGGGATCGACGAATCGCGCGACGTGCTCTACACCTCACCGATCACTGACAGCGCCGTGGCAGTCGATTGGCAAAACGCGCAACGACTGGACCTTTCCCCAACCGATCTGCGGCGCGATCCTGCCTCTGACGAGGCAGCGTTCGGGGCGCTGCCGGCGCCGGCGCAGCAGGCGAAGAGTTACGACGCCTGGAAGAAGTCGTTCTCGCAGTGGCTGTCGCGAACCGAGCGGATCGAGCTGCTCCGGCACCGCGAGACGAAGCTCACCTCGAAGCCGGACGAAGAGGAACGCGATTTCAAGGCGCGGGTGCAGGATGCCCGGCGCGCGACCAGGGACGAAGAAGTCGAAGCCATCCGCCGCAAGTTTGCCGCGAAGCGTGACGCCCTCGCCGAGCGCGTGCGAAAAGCGTCGGCGGCGGTCGACCGGGAAAAGCAGCAGCAGTCAGATTCGAAGACGCAGACCATGTTGTCGTTCGGCGCCGCGGCGATCGGCGCCATGCTCGGCCGCAAGGTGTTCAACACCGGCACCCTCGGCCGCGCCACCACGGCGGCGCGCGGCATGGGCCGGACCATGAAGGAAGCGGGGGACGTCAAACGCGCGGCCGAAAACGTCGACGCGCTGGAGGCGCAGATTGCGGACCTCGACGCGCAGATCACCGAGCAGACGCAGGCAATCGCGGCCAGTTTCGACGCCCCAGTGGACGTCGAGCGGTTGCCGCTCGCCCCCAAACGCGGGCAGGTGGCCGTGCAGTTTGTCGCGTTAGGGTGGGATCCTCGTTGATCATGCGCGGCGCCGCGGCGCTGCTGGCGGTCGTCGCCGCCGTCGCCTGCAGCAACCCTTCGGACCTTCCAGCGCCGTCCGTTCGAAAATCGACGCTCCAGGTGGAGGAGCTTCGTCCCGCTCATGGCGAGGCAGTTTTTCCGAAACGCGCCGATTCGGTGAAGCTCTTGGTGATCGGTGACTCCGGGCGGGGAGACCAGCGCCAGCAGGAGGTGGCCGCGCAGATGTTGGTCTGGCGTGAGAGGTTTCCCTTCGACCTGGTTCTGATGCTTGGGGACAACATCTACGACCGTCACACCGCCGAAGACTACGCCGCGAAGTTCGAACGCCCCTACAAACCCCTCCTCGACGCGGGCGTGAAATTCCAGGCTGCCATCGGGAACCATGACGACGCGGGGCAGGTCCGATACAGGAATTTCAACATGGACGGCCACCGCTACTACTCGTTCAGGCGCAGCGATCATCCGCTCGGGCGCGTCGGTCCAGGCGGAGTCCGTTTCTACGTGCTCGACAGCCGCACCCTGGATCCCGAGCAACTCGCGTGGCTGGAGAAGGGGCTCGCGCAGACCGGTAGCAGATGGAAGATCGTCTATTTCCACCATCCGATCTACACCTCGGGCCGCTATCAGGCGGCGGCACGGAGCCTCCGTGGATCGCTCGAGCCGATCCTCGTCAACGGCGATGCGGACGTCGTCCTGTCGGGGCACGAGCACTTCTACGAGCGGATCCATCCCCAGCACGGCATCGTCTATTTCGTCGCCGGCGCCGCGGGCGCGCTTCGTCCGAAAGACATCCGCGCAACGAGCCTCACCGCGCGAGGGTTCGATACCGACAATAGCTTCGTGCTGATGGAGATCAGCGGCGACGAGCTGTTCTTTCAAACGATCAGCAGGACAGGGGACACTGTCGACGCCGGCGTCATCAGGAAGCGGTAGGGCAGGGGCCTCCGTCGCGAATCTGCTTCACTTTCTCCTTGAAGGCCGCGATCCAGACGTCCGGGTTTCGGGCCGCCGCCGTGACCTGGTCGAAGCTGGTGATCCGGGATCCTTCGAACAGGTCGCGCAGCTGGTCATCGGAGAGCTGTTCGAGCCAGCCGAGGAGCAGCAGCCGGCCGGCGTCGGAAATCTGCCGGTCCGGAAACGTCGCCCCGCCGAAGGGAAGGCTTTTCATCGAGACCCTGCAGGTTCTGGCGTCCGCCCAGACCTGATATCTACGCCAGTTGTTCAGATCGACCTTGGTGGGACCGAATGTCGCTCCCAGGTCCTGCATGATCGCCAGCGGTCTCATGCAGGTGTCGTCTGGCCCCTCAGCGCCGGGCGGGCACACGAGCCGCTGGTTCTCCGCCTTGTTGTCCCAGTGCGCCAGCAACACCGCCATCAGCCG
>JACDCA010000226.1 GCA_013694635.1 Acidobacteriota bacterium
CGCTCGTCCTCCTCGTGTCGGCGGGGCTCCTGGCGAACAGCTTTCTCCGGCTGCAGAACATCGACCCGGGGGTTGCCGCCGACGAAGTCGTGATGGTGGAGTTTCCGCTGCCGCAGGGGCGCTATCCTGATGGCAAACGCCAGGCCGCGTTCTATCAACAGCTCCTGGATCGCCTGGCGACGCGGGGAGCTGCAGATGGCGGCCGTGGCGTTCCCGAACCCTCTTGAAGGACAGAACGCGCGCGGGTCGTTCTTCATCGAGGGTAAACCCAGCCTGGACAAGGCTGACAAGCCGAGCGCATCGATCGCGTCCGTCTCGCCGCTTTACCTGAAGACGATGGGGATTCCGCTTCTGTCAGGGCGGCACTTCACCGAGCAGGATCGCGATCCAGCTCCGGCGGTCATCATCATCAATGCGGTGATGGCACGCAGGCACTGGCCCGGTGAGGATGCGATGGGCAAACGCGTCCGCTTCGATGACAACAAAGACGAGTGGCTCACGGTCGTGGGCGTGGCCGCGAACTCGAGAAACCTGGGGCTCGACACCGAGCCTGCCCCGCTGCTCTACCTTCCGTTCCACTACTTCCCGCTTCAATTCATGGCGCTTGTCGCGCGAAGCCCCGGGGGGGCCGGGGCGGTGGCGTCCGTGGTGCGCGCCGAAATCCGTGCGATCGATCCCGAGCTGCCCGTGGAACGCGCCCGTCCACTGAAAGAGGTCATCTACGCGTCGGTGGCCGAACCGCGGTTCCGCACCATGCTGCTGACGGGATTCGCGGTGACGGCGCTCCTGCTGGCCGCTGTCGGCGTGTACGGACTGATCAGCTATTCCGTTGCACAGCGCACACGTGAGATCGGGATCCGAGTGGCGCTGGGCGCACGGCCCCGGCAAGTCATCACCCCCATCGTGCGCGAAGGGATGACGCTGGCGTCGATCGGCGTCGCCCTCGGGCTAGCGGGGTCCTTTGCGGCCACGCGTCTGGTCGCGTCATTTCTGTTCGGCGTCGATGCCACCGATCCGCTGACGTTTGTCGCCGTCGCGACCCTGCTGCTCGGCGTCGCGCTCCTCGCGAGCTATATTCCGTCGCGGCGTGCGCTCCGAGTCGATCCGCTCACCGCTCTGCGCGCTGACTAAGGCTACTGACAAAACACCGTTCTCGAACCGGGTGACGAATGATCAACGACATCCTGTACGCGCTTCGCAGCCTTCGCAAGAAACCGCTCTTCTCCGCCGTCGCGATACTCACGCTGACGCTCGGCATCGGCGCCAACACTGCCATCTTCACCGTCGTCAATGCGGTGCTCCTGCGTCCGCTTCCGTATCCGGATGCGCAGCGGCTGATGATGGTGTGGACGTATAACCCGCGACAGGCGTTCGACAAGGACACGCCACGTATCCCAATTTCCAGGACTGGCGTACCGCCAGCCAATCCTTCGAAAAGATCTCCGGGTATACCGGCGCCAGCTTCACGTTGACGGCGCTGGGAGATCCTGCGCAGATCCGGGGCGCGGCGGTCACCTGGGAATTCTTCGAGACGATGGGCGCGCCGCCGATGCTGGGCCGGGTGTTTACGGCAGCGGACAGCGCCCCTGGCGCCGGCCAGACGGCGGTAGTGAGCCACGCCTTCTGGCGAAACCGGATGGGTGCGGACCGCGGCGGCGTCGGACGCGTGATCACGCTGAACGCGGCGTCGTACGAGGTGATCGGGGTACTGCCGGAAACGTTCGGGCATCCGCAGGACGCCGAGGTCTGGACGCCGATGACGCCGACGGGTGTCTACGGGCCACTGTTCACTCAGCGCGGTTCGTTCTGGCTCACGGTCATCGGACGTCTGAAACCAGGCGTCGCGGCTGCGGCGGCGCAGTCGGAGATGGACGGCATTGCTTCGCGTCTCGAGCGGCAGTACCAGGACAACGCCGGCATCGGCGTTCGCCTCGTGTCGCTACACGACGAGATCGTCGGAGATGTCCGGCAACCATTGCTGATCCTGCTCGGGGCGGTGTGCTTCGTGCTGCTGATCGCGTGCGCCAACGTCGCGAACCTGCTGCTCACCCGCTCGTCCGCGCGCCACCGGGAGCTCGCGATCCGCTCGGCACTCGGCGCCGGGCGCGCCCGTCTGCTGCGCCAGATGCTCACCGAAAGCATCGTGCTCGCGGTGATAGGCGGCGCAACCGGCGTGCTGCTGGCCGCGTGGAGCGTCGAGCTGCTCCAGTCACTGGCGCCTCCGGGATTACCCCGGCTTTCGAGCATCGCCATCGACATGCGTGTGCTCGCCTATGCGCTTGGCGCGGCCGTACTGACCGGTCTCCTCTTTGGGATTGTTCCGGCACTTTACGCCGCGGGTGACAACAGCGCCGGACAGCTCAAAGAGGGAGGCCGGGCCGGCAGTGACGGGATCCG
>JACDCA010000240.1 GCA_013694635.1 Acidobacteriota bacterium
ACGATGGATGTCGCCCTTCTCAAGGGACGTGATCCCTCCGATGCGGAAGGGACGACTCGGAGCGGGGACGCCCTGATCAACGAGCAGATGGCCAAACGGATGTGGCCTGACGCCGATCCGGTCGGCCGGCGCTTCCGGCTCGCCAACACCAAGGACGACTGGTTCACCGTCGTCGGCGTCATCGCGGATTTCCGCCACGACCTGGGGGACAACAACGAGCCGCAGGAACCGTCCGCGTACGTGCCGTATCTCTATCAGCAGTCGCTCAACACCGGAGTCACCCTTCGCGCGTCCGGCGATCCGAGGCTGATCGTCGCGGCCGCCCGCGAACAGATCCGCCAGGCGGACTCGATGATGCCGGTGTTCGACGTCAGTACGGTGGAGCGCCTGCGCGAATTGAGCTACTGGCAGTACCGCCTCTTCGGGTCGATGTTCTCCATTTTCGGGGTCATCGCACTGGGGTTGGCCTCGATCGGTGTCTACGGGGTGCTGTCGTACTCCGTCTCACAACGCGTCCAGGAGATTGGCGTCCGCATGGCGCTCGGCGCCGAGCGCAGCGACGTGTTGCGGTTGATCGTCGGCCAGGGGATGAGGCTCACGGCGGTGGGCGTCGTGGCTGGCCTGATCGGCTCCGTCGCGATTACACGCCTGATTCGGACGCTCCTGTACAACGTCACGCCGACCGATCCCCTGAGCTTTGGCACCGTGTCGGTGTTTCTCACGCTCGTCGCGGTCGTTGCGAGCTATATCCCCGCCCGGCGCGCCATGGCTGTCGATCCGATCGTTGCGCTGAGAAATGACTGAGAAGCACGGCACTACTATGATTCGATCGTGCTTCTGCTGGAGGGGACGCTGTGTTCGGTCAGGACCTGGCGAAAGACCGACGCCGCGTCACTGGTCCGCCACGCGAACAACCTGAACGTCGCGAAGTACCTCCGCGACCGATTTCCTCATCCCTACACTGACAAGGACGCACGGCTGTTCCTGAAGCACGTCGCGACGACCGATGACACCAGCAATCTCGCTATCGACGTGAATGGCGAAGCTGTAGGCGCCGTCGGCTTCGTGCCCGGCCGCGACATCGAGCGGTTCTCGGCCGAGATCGGCTACTGGCTTGGAGAGGAGCTCTGGGGCCGCGGCGTGACCACCGAAGCGCTCTCGCTCGTGACGGCGCACGTGTTTCAGGAGCTGAACTTTCTGCGGCTGTTCGCGCTGCCGTTCGCCGACAACCCGGGCTCGGTCCGCGTCCTCGAGAAAGCCGGATACGAACGCGAGGCGGTGTTGCGGTCCAGCAGTGTCAAGTACGGTGTGGCGAAGGACCAGCTGCTCTACACGCGCATAAATCCGGCGTGGCGCGGATCGAACGTCACTCCGCCCTGAGCGCGATGAGCGGGTCGACCTTCGTGGCGCGCCGGGCCGGAATGTAGCTGGCGAGGAGGGCCACGACCGCGACGACGCCGACCGCGGCGGCGATCGTCCATGGATCGCGCGCCCGGACGTCGAACAGCAGGGAACCAATCCAGCGCGAAACGGCGATCGATCCCAGGACGCCGGCGACGAGCCCTCCGGCCGCAAGCCACACGCCACGCACCAGGAAGAGCCGCAACACCGCGGGCCGGCTGGCCCCGAGCGCCATGCGGATCCCGATCTCCTGCGATCGCTGCGATACCAGGTACGCCAGAACGCCGTAGATTCCAAGCGCCGCCAGCACTGCGGCGATGACGGCGAACAGCGCGATGAGCGACGCATTCAGCCTCGGCTGCGCGGCGCTCTGATCGATCAGGTCGGTCATCTCGCGGACGTTGAACACCGCGAGCTGCGGATCCATGGCGCGCACGGTCCGGCGGAGCAGTTCCGCGGCCTGCGTCCGCTCATCGCCGCGGATGATAATCGTCATGGTCGGCCAGATGAAGCGTGTTGTCGAGAGGTACATCGTGGGAGCGGGGGTCAGCGACAGATCGAGATTGCGGACGTCGCCGACGACGCCAACGACCGTATAACGTCCGTTCGGCCCCGCAAGGATCTGGCGGCCGATCGGGTCGGCCTCTCCCCACATACGGCGCGCCATCGTGGCGCTGACGATCAGCGTGTCCTTCTCGCCGCCGCCAGACGGCGCAAAATAGCGCCCTCGCAGGAGCGGTATGCGCATGGCGCGGAAATAATCCGGGCTCACCATGCGCCAGTCGGTCTGCAGCGAGGCATCGCGGATGTTCGACTCACCGACAGCCTTGATCGGCATCCCGGTGTTGCCTCCTCCAAACGGGGCGCCGCTCGACATCGCGACGGCGTCAACGCCAGGAGCGGAACCGAGCCGGTCGAGGAGCTGTTTGTAGAACCCTTCCCAAGCGG
>JACDCA010000248.1 GCA_013694635.1 Acidobacteriota bacterium
GGATAGATGCCCAGCCCATGGACGGCATACGCCGCGTCTGTCACGCCGCTCACCGCCGCGAGCGCCTCGCGCGCGAGGCACAACGAGCGAAGGTCGAAGCCCTCTCCACCGAGCGACGACGGGAGCAGCAGCCGGCACAATCCCAGCGTGGCGCACTCCCGAATGGCATCGCGACCCGCCCCGTCGACATCGCCCGATTCCGCGCGCGCCGTGATCGCCTCGAGATGCGCGATGGCGCCGCTGAGGCGGGCGTGCAGTGTCCTGTGGCGGTCATCGAACAACGGCAGATCGATCATTTATTGATCGGCGGGGCCCCCTGCACCCCGCCTGGCGGCCTTCACTCGCTGCCGCTCCGTTCCGGCCGTGTCCTTTCGTGATTTGAACGCATCGTACGCGGCGCGGAACGACGGCGCCTGCATGCAGATCGCCTGGCCCTGCGCCTCCGCCTCGATGGCGGACGCGAAGTCCACGTCCAGTTCCTGGTTGAGAAGCGTCTTCGTCATCCCGAGCGCGAACGACGGGCCTGCCGCGAGCCGGGCGGCGAGCGCACGGGCTTCATCGAGCAGCGACTCCGGCGCAACCACTTTGTTGACGAGTCCTATTCGCAGCGCTTCTTCCGCGGACACTCGTTCGCCGAGCATCAGCAACTCCGTCGCGCGAGCGAGACCGACGACACGCGGCAGCAGGTAGGCAGCGCCCATGTCGGCGCCGGCGAGGCCTACCTTCGTGAACAGAAACGCGAGGCTCGCATTCGGCGCGGCGATCCGAAAATCAGCCGCGAGCGCGATGACCGCGCCGGCGCCGGCGGCCACACCGTTGATGGCCGCAATCACCGGCTTCGGAAGCGACCGGATATTCGCGATCAGCGCTCCGGTCATTCGCGTGAACGCCAGCAGCGCGGATATCTCCTGCTGCAGCAGCTCGCCGATGATGGCGTCGACGTCCCCACCGGAACAGAATCCGCGCCCCTCACCGGTGATGATGACCGCCCTGACTTCGTGGCGATCTCGCAACGAGAAGAACAGGTCGCGCAGCTCGGCGTAGACCTCGAACGTCAGCGCATTGAGACGTTCCGGCCGATCCAGCGTAATCGTGGCGACCCCGTCGCTCTCAACATAGCGAAATGATGTGGATTTCATTGTTGTAGAGGCCGGCTTCAGCCGGCCTGTCACACGTCTATCGCCTGTCCATTGACCCGGGCGCCCTCGCGGGACGCGAGGAATGCGGCGACGTCCGCAACCTCCTCGGGTTCGATCAAGCGGCCTTGCGGGTTCATTTTCGCGAGCGTGGCTCGAACATCTTCGGGATGGCGTCCGGTCGTGGCCACGATCCGGTCAACGGACTGTTCCGTCATTCCGGTGTTGAGCCAGCCCGGACAGACGGCATTGACCGTCACACCTCGCGGTTCCGCTTCGATGGCGACCGCCCGCGTGAGCCCGAGGACGCCATGTTTCGACGCCACATAGGCGGCCGTGTAGGCGAACCCGACCTTCGCTGCAGCCGAGGCGATGTTGATCACGCGACCACGACGCCGCTCGAACATCCCCGGCACGATCGCGCGCATGCAGTGAAACGTCCCGGTCAGATTCACCGCAAGCGTCCGTTCCCACAGCTCGTCGTCCATCGTGGCGAACGGCGCGCTCTCGGCGATACCCGCGTTGTTCACCAGAACGTCGACAGGGCCCATCAGCCGTTCCGCTTCCCGAACCGCGTGCTGCACGTCGCCGCGAGCCGCGACATCGCACACGACGGGGTGTGCCGTGCCACCGCCAGCCGCGATCTCGATGCTGACTTTACTGAGCGGCGCGAACGATCGTCCAACCACCGCAACCGCATACCCGTCGCGCGCGAGCCGCACCGCGATAGCGCGTCCGACGCCGCGTCCCGCACCGGTGATGAAGGCAACAGGCCGCGCCACACGGCTATTCTACAGGCCCTCGGACGCGCATCTTCGCGCGCAGCTCGTCGATCCAGTTCACGATGATGTGGAAGGATCCGATGAGGGGGGGATCCTCGCGCTGCGTCACGACAAATCCCCGTCCGGCGTGACATCGAGGAACTGCTCGGTTGGCGCGAGCGAAAACAATTTGACCGGCGCTCGAGACGCGTGTCGCGCGCACGATAGCCTCGCCCATGCCGCCGGCGCCGAGCGCACCGGTGATCTCGTAGGGACCCAAGCGGGTGCCGGGAG
>JACDCA010000242.1 GCA_013694635.1 Acidobacteriota bacterium
GATGCGACCGATGCCTCCGACGATGAACGCCTGCGCGCCGAGGCCGAACCCGGGCGAGCGATCGGCGACGTAGATGCCGACACCAACCTCATACGCCTTCGCACCGGTTAGCGCATAAGGAGCGGGCGCTTCTTCGCCGGCGAAGGCGACGCGGATCGTGGGCACTGTCTCGACGCTCGCGCGGATGCCGAGAGTCGTGCCGATGCTGAGCCCGAACGGATACACCGCGGCGCTGAAGCCGCGGTTTCGCTTGCGGAACTCCAGCACGTCGATCCGGATCTTCCCGTCCCGCGTCTCGTACTCGTATTCCTGGTTCTGCGCGGAGGCGACGGCACGGCCGACGAGATCTTCGAGCGGATGACTGGCGAAGTGCAGAGGCTGGTTGCTCATCCAGTCGATGCTCACCGTCACGAACTGGCGTCGCGGTTTCTGCACGGAATAATCCTGGGCGGCGACAGGTGCGGCGATACCCAGCGCGAGAGCACCAGTCATGAGTAGTTTGAGCGGTGTTGAACCGTGTTGAACAGTGGCACGCATGATTGGACCCGGTAATGTAGGGTAACGTACGAGCGTGAGCGATCGCATCCTCGCGGCGGTGATGGTTGCGCCGCACGCACGCGTGGAAGTCCGTGAATTCGATCGGCCCGACCTGCCGCAGGGTTCCGCGCAGCTTCGAACCGAGCGTTCGGAGGTGTGCGGCACTGACGTCCACCTCTGGCACGGCCGGCTGGCCGGCGTCCCGTACCCGATCATCCCCGGACATGTTTCGGCTGGAACACTCGAGCGCATTCGTGGACCACTGCAGGGGCTCGACGGCTCTGACCTCCACGAGGGTGACCGTGTGGCGTTCTTCGACGTCCATCGCACGTGCGGGCGCTGCCGCGCCTGCACCGTGCACCGCACGCCGACCCGATGCCACGCCCGCCGCGTGTACGGCATCACCGACGCGGCAAGTGAGGGGCTGTATGGAGGCTGGTCGCAGGCCATCTACCTCGAGCCCGGCGTCGGCATCGCGCGGCTTCCGAATTCAGTGACGTTCGACGATTACATCGGCGGCGGCTGCGGACTGCTGACTGCGGTTCATATTCTCGAGCGCGCCGCCCTCCGGCCCGGGGATACTGTGCTCGTTCAGGGCTCAGGGGCGGTAGGGCTGAGCGCCATCGCGCTGTCTCGCGTGGGCGGGGCCTCGACGGTCATCGCGGTCGGCGCGCCCGTGGACCGGCTCGACCTCGCGCGGCGCATGGGGGCGGATTACGTGTTCGATGTGACAGCGACGACGAGAGAACAGCGGCTCGATGAAGTCCGCGCACTGACCCACGGCGAAGGGGCGGACGTCGTCATCGAAGCAGCGGGGGCAGCGGCGGCCGTGCCCGAGGGTCTGGACCTTGCGAGGGACGGTGGACGTTACGTCATTGCCGGCCATTACACCGATGCCGGCGATGTCGTCATCAATGCGCATCGCCAGATCAACCGCAAGCACCTCGAGATCCGCGGATGCTGGGGCAGCGAGCCGGGGCACTTCATCCGGGCGCTCGCGCTCCTCGAACGTTACGCCGCACGCGTCCCCTGGCGTGAGGTCGGTGGCAGCACCTACTCCCTCCACCAGTTGAACGACGCGCTGGCCGACGCCGAAGCCATGCGGATCACCAAAGCGCTCGTCGACCCGTGGCGCGACGCATGAGACAGACCAAGATCATCGCGACGCTCGGCCCGGCGAGCAGCTCTCCCGACGTCCTTGACGCGCTGCTCGCTGCCGGCGTCGACATCTTCCGCCTCAACTTCTCGCATGGATCGCACGACAGTCACGCCGAGGTGTATCGCCGCGTGCGCGACGCCGCGGCGCGGCGGGGCTGCATCGTTGCAGTGATGCAGGACCTGAGCGGGCCAAAAATCCGCACCGGGCCGCTCGCGCCCGGAACGACGCTGCTGCTGAAGGAAGGGGACGAGCTTTGCATCGCCGCCGGTGACGACCACGGACGCGAAGGTCTGGTCTTCACGCCGTATGGAGAGCTTGTTCGCTCGGCCAGGCCCGGCGATCGTCTGCTGCTCGACGACGGGCGGATCGAACTGCGCGTCACACAGTCGGGCGACCAATTGACAACGGTCGTCGTCAACGGCGGTGAGCTGGGAGGCAAGAAGGGGATCAACGCACCCGGCGTCGCGCTACCCTCATCCGCGCTGACGGAGAAGGACGCCGCGGACCTTCGGTTCGGCCTCGAGCTCGGTGTGGACTACGTCGCCCTCAGTTTCGTCCAGACCGCTGCCGACATCCTGCGGGCGCGCGAGGTGATGGACGCGGCAGGTACGCGCGTGCCGATCATCGCCAAGATCGAGCGCCCCGCAGCGGTGCAGGAGCTCGGGGCGATCCTGGACGTCGCGCAGGGGGTCATGGTCGCGCGCGGCGATCTGGGGCTCGAGATGGCGCTCGAGCAGGTGCCGCGCGTCCAGAAGGAAATCGTCCGCCGCGCACGCGCCGCGGGTCGCCCCGTGATCGTCGCCACGCAGGTGCTGGAGTCGATGCGCGAAGAGCCGCGGCCGACGCGGGCGGAAGTGAGCGACGCGGCCAATGCGGTCGGCGAAGGGGTCGACGCGATCATGCTTGCGGGTGAGACCGCGGTAGGGGCGTACCCGGTCAAGACCGTGCAGACGCTGGCCCGGATCATCGTGGAAGCAGAGCTGACCCCGTCCGGCGAACGCATCGACCCGCTCGTCGACGCGACGGGCACGGCGCACGGCCGCGCGCTGTGCGAGGCCGCGGTGCTGCTCGCGTCGGTGGCGCGCGCGGATGCGATCATCGCGGTCACGCGCGAAGGGAAAACCGCGCGGATGCTCGCGGCGCTGCGGCCGCGGACGCCGATCATTGCCGCCACCGGACACCCGCGGGTCGCGGGCGCGCTGGCACTGCTTCGTGGCGTGACACCGGTGATTACCCCGGAGCGCGACGTCGAGCGCCTGCAGGGATTCATTGTCGAACGACATCTGGTTGGCGCCGGTGGGGTCACCGTCTTCATCAGCGTCAGCCCCGACCTCAGGCGCCTCGACGCCAATTTCCTGAACGTCCAGCGCGTGCCATGAAGGCGTGGGCTTTTGTCATCGACAACTCGCTCCTGCTGGTCGCGGGCGCGATATCCGCGCTGGCCTGGGCGAACGTCGATCCCGCCTCCTATGAGGCGTTCGCCCACGGGCCGGTCCATTTCGCGACCAACGACATCGGGATGGTGTTCTTCTTCGCGCTTGCGGCTAAGGAGATCATCGAGGCCCGGCTACCGGGCGGTCCGTTGGCGTCGACGAGAGAAGCCGCCGTCCCGCTGATCGCGGCGGCGGGAGGTATGGCTGGTCCCGCACTCGTTTATGTGGCGCTCGCCTATGCACTCGGCCGTCCCGAGCTCTACAGGGGCTGGGCGGTGCCGTGCGCGACCGATATCGCGTTCTCGTACATGGCGGCGCGCCTGGTGTTCCCCGCGAAGCACCCCGCCATCCCGTTCTTGCTGCTGCTGGCGATTGCCGACGATGCGCTCGGTTTGATCATACTGGCGCTGTTTTATCCGACGGGTCCCCTGTCGATCACCGCCTTCGCCGCGTTCATGATCCCCGCGATCGGTCTCTCGTACTGGTTGAAAAAACTGCGAACGCGCAGCTTCTGGCCGTATCTGGTGGTGGGGGGCGGGCTGTCGTGGTGCGCGATGCATTTCGGCGGGCTTCATCCGGCGCTGGGGCTGGTGCCGGTGATGCCGTTCATGCCGCACGGAACACGTGATCTCGGTCTGTTCGACCGGCGCCAGCATGAACTTCCGGACACCATGAACCGCTTCGAGCATTTCTTCAAAGTGCCCGTCCAATTCATCCTGTTCTTTTTCGGGCTCGTCAATGCCGGGGTACCCCTCGGCGGTATCGGCAGCGGCACCTGGATCGTTGTCGCCGCGCTGCTGGTCGGAAAGCCGGTGGGCATTCTGACGTTTACCCTCGTGTCGATCAGGGCCGGGCTCCGCGCGCCTGGCGGCCTGACCACCGTGCACACACTCGTGGTCGGCGTGACCGCCGGCATCGGCTTTACGGTAGCGCTCTTCTTCGCCACCGCGGCGTTCCCTCCAGGCTCGGTCCTTGACGAAGTCAAAATGGGCGCGCTTCTCAGCTTCATCGCGGCCCCGTGCGCCATCCTTCTCGGCAGGGCCGTCGGCCTGCGGCCTCGGCCGATCCCGTATCCCTGATCGCTGATCCCTGTTCGCATATGCTGGTCTTATGGAGGTAACCGACCGGCCCGTCGCGGACGCGTCCTGGGACGAGCACTACCGTGACGAGCGCGACGCCGCCTTTCTTTATCGCGCCCTCGCGAAAGTCGAACCCACGACCGAACTGCGCGAGCTGTTCGAGAAGCTTGCCTCGGTCGAGGACCGCCACGTCCTTCGCTGGGAAGAACTGTTCACGGACGCGGAGCGCCCGCTGCCCGCGCATACGCCGGCCTTCAGAACGCGCGTGCTGGCGTGGATGGCACGCAGGTTCGGATCGTCACTGATCCTCCCGATGATGCTCGCGGAAGAAGGTCGCGAAGTCCAGGCGTACCTCGGCCTCGCTCGCGGCGCTTCGCACCGGCTGACTCACAAGGCGGCCGTCGATATCGCGTCCGACTCCGCCGTGCACGCGCGGGAGTTGTCGGAGGCGATGGGACGCGAAGGGGAGCCGTGGCACACAGGTGGCGCCGGCGGCGTATTGAAGAGCGTGGTGTACGGATTCAACGATGGGCTGACCGCGAACTTCGGTCTGGTCGCCGGCGTCATCGGGGCGGACGTCGCACCGCACATCGTGATCATCAGTGGTGTGGCCGGGGCTATTGCCGATGCCTTGTCCATGGGCTCGAGCGGGTACCTGGCGGCGAAGAGCGAAGCGGAGGTCCACGCGCATCAGATCGACATGGAGCGCCACGAGATGCGGCTCATGCCGGAGCTCGAGGAGGAGGAGCTGGCGCTCATCTACGAAGCGAAAGGGCTGTCGCGCGATCGCGCGCAGGAAACCGCGAGCGCGATGATGAAGGATCCCGTACGCGCGCTGGACGCAATGGTCCGGGAGGAGCTCAATATCCATCCCGCGGAGCTCGCACCCCTCAAGGACGGGCTGATCACCGGAACGGCGACCGCCGTCGGCGCATTCATCCCCATCCTGCCGTTCATGATGATGGACCACGCCAGGGCGATGTGGGTCTCGCTGGCGATCAGCATGCTCGCGCACTTCGCGATTGGCGGAGCCCGCAGCCTGTTCACCGGCCGCGGCGTGTGGGCCAGCGGCCGCGACATGTTTATCGTGGGGTTCGGCGTGGCCGCCGTCGGCTACGTGATCGGCGAATTGATTACGCGGATGCTATAGAGCTATCAGCCCTCAGCTGACAGCTAGCTGATAGCTGATAGCTCTACGGCTTCTTACGCAGCGACTGCACGTAGGTGACGAGCGTCCAGATCTGCTCCTCGTTCAACTCGTCCTTGAACGCCGGCATCTTCGGTCTCTTCCGGCCGTGCATCACCTTGTAATAGACCGTCCCGTCATCGTGGCGCGCAGCGCGCTTCGCGTTGGTCAGGTCCATGTCTGTCGCATCGGGATCGGCGTCCGGCCCGTCGCCGAGACCACCAGGGCCATGGCAGCGCTGGCACTTGTCGTTGAAGATGGCCTTCCCGGCCGCGAGCGTCTTCGCGTCCGAGGGCAAAGGATTCTTCTTGGTCGCCGCATCCTCGCCGAGTGTCCACCCGCCTGCCTGCGGCACCGCCAGAGCAATGACGGTCACGGCAGCCGCGCAAAGAAGATGCATGCTCATCTCGAAATGATACAGTTTTTTCAATGACCGATCGCCGACAGCCCACTGAGAAGCCGGTCGAACAGCCGCTTGCGTACCACGACCTGAACTTCCTCGAGAGCACGGACGCACGGCCTATCCGAATCCTTGCCGAGTACCTCGAGCCGTTGCAGCGGTTCCGGATGCACAACATCCAGGACACGGTGGTGTTCTTCGGATCGGCGCGCACGCTGAGTCGCGAGCTCGCGCAGGAGGCGCGCAACCAGCTGAACACCGAGGACGCGAGGAAGGCGGCCGATTACGTGGCGGCGGTGAAGCGCAGCGAAAAGGCGCTCGAGTGGTCGAAGTACTACGAAGAGGCGCGCGAGCTAGCATACATGCTGACGAAATGGAGCCTCGCGCTCGAGGAGCCGCGGCGGCGATTCGTCGTCTGTTCCGGTGGCGGCCCCGGGATCATGGAGGCCGCCAATCGCGGCGCGCACGAGGCGGGTGGCAAAACGGTCGGGTTGAACATCCGCCTGCCATTCGAGCAGGGGCCGAACCGCTACATCAGTGAAGGGCTCCACCTCGAGTTCCACTACTTCTTCATGCGAAAGTTCTGGTTCGCCTATCTGGCCAAGGCGCTGGTCATCTTCCCGGGTGGATTCGGAACCCTCGACGAGATGTTCGAGATCCTGACGCTGGCGCAGACACGCAAGCTGTCGAAGAAGCTCTGCGTCATCCTGTATGGCAGCGACTACTGGGCGGACGTGTTCGATCTCCAGCCGCTGCTCGAGTGGGGCGCGATCAGCGAGGTGGATCTCCAGCTGCTGTCTCACGTCGATACGCCGGCCGCCGCGCTCGAGCGCCTCAAGGACCACCTGATGACGCACCACATGGTGCCGGAGACGGCGCAGGAGAACAAAGCACCTGGGATCGCCAAGACCCGGGGATAGAGGAGAGCTGCATGGACCGGAAGGAACGGGAACGGATGATCGCCCTGTATCGCGACGGCTACCGTGCCGTGGCGGAGGCGCTGCACAACGCGACCGAGGATCAGCTCGGGGCGAAGCCCGCCCCCGACAAATGGTCAGCGCGTGACATCGTGCACCATCTCGCCGACAGCGAAATGACCGCCGCGATCAGACTGAGGCGGCTACTCGCCGAAGACCGGCCGACGATTCACGGGTACGACCAGGAAGAGTTTGCGCGCCGCCTGCACTACGACCGGCCCCACGAGCCCTCGCTCGAGGCGTTTCGCTACGCGCGCGAGTGCACCGCGCAGATCCTCGAACGGCTGACGGAAGCCGACTGGCTGCGCGAAGGCACGCACAGCGAAGCCGGACGCTACGGCGTGGAAACGTGGCTGGAGATCTACTCCCAGCACGCGCATCGCCACGCGCGCCAGATCGTCGTCGCCCGCGACGCCGCCGTCAAGAAATGATAGCCGACAGCGTAGTCCAGCCGGGCTGAGACTCAATACAACAGGAACGGCTTGCGCATCTCGCCGAAGCGTTCTTCGTCGCGCTTCATCGACTCGCGCAGCGGCGTGATGTCCCCCGCGTCGACCGCCTTGCGCAGCTGCGGGGATCCGTAGAGGATGTCGATCGGCATCTTCTCGTGCTCGTACTCGTAAGGCGGCTCGCGCCATGCGAAACGCGACGGGTCCTGCAGCCGGAACTCGTGGAGCATCTCCACCGCCGTGCGCACCGGCTCGAACGCCTGTCGATCCAGCACGTGGACCTGACAGCCGCCGCAGGTCTGCTTGGCGTGCTTCTGGAAGGTCGGCTCGAAGAACACCGGACGGAAATAGACGCCGGGCAACCCACGCCCGTTCAGGGCCTGCGAAAAACGATCCGCATCGATCCAGGGAGCGCCGATCAATTCGAACGGCCTGGTCGTGCCGCGCCCTTCTGACAACTGCGTCCCTTCGAAGAGGACAGCGCCCGGATAAACGATCGCGCTGTCGAGCGTCGGGATGTTCGGGGATGGCATGATCCACGGCAGCGCGGTTTCGTCGAAGAACATCGCGCGCCGCCACCCCTGCATTGGCACCACCTCGAGGTCCGCGTTGATCCCGAACGTCGTGTTGAACAGCCTGGCGAGCTCGCCGATCGTGAGGCCGTGTCGCAGCGGAATCGGGAACTGTCCGACAAACGAGGTGAACGATTCGTCGAGCAGGTGCCCCTCGACATCGACACCGTTCACAGGGTTCGGACGGTCACAGACGATGACCTCCACGCCGTGGCGCGCTGCTGCGCGCATGCAGTTGGCCATCGTGTAAATGTAGGTGTAGACGCGCGTACCCACGTCCTGAAGATCGACCACGAGCGCGTCCAGCCCGCTCAGCATGTCGGCCGTCGGTTCACGGACGTCGCTGTACAGGGAAAACACGGGCACCGAGCGGCGCGAATCGCGGCCGTGCGGTGTCTCGATCATGTTGTCCTGGAGGTCGGCGCGGAACCCATGCTGCGGGCCGAAGATCGCGGCGAGCTCTATCTCCGGATCCTCGAAGAGCAGGTCGGCGCCGTGCCGAAGCCCGGCGTTCACCGAGGCGGGATTGCAGACGAGACCGACACGGCGCCCGGCCAGCAGCGCCCGGTGGGATCCAAGCAGGCGGTCGATGCCGAGCGACACGGACGCGGTGGCGGGAGCGATTGAAGGCATCGGCGGAGATTATAGAACGCGCGTCGATCGCGCCGCCTTGAGCCGGCGCGCGAGAAATGCGGGAGAACCGCGTCCGCATAGTTGTTGAAGCGGAAATGCGCGGCATCCGTGCCTCCGACGCGCGCCAGCAGCAGATCCCGATCCTGGCGGACGATGTGCCGCACCGCGTGCCAGGGAAGCCCCGTCGTCGTTCCGCCGCCAATGAAAAGCGAGCGGGACGATGTGAACAGGAC
>JACDCA010000288.1 GCA_013694635.1 Acidobacteriota bacterium
TCGTTTTCCTTCAGCTTGTGACGTTCAGTGCTTTTCATGGTCGTTCGGATCCTAACTCAGTACAGCCGGGTCTTCGATTCTCCAGTCACTGCTCCCGAGGCTTGTTCCCACTTTCGCGCTGCCGCCGGCGGACTCGTCGGCGTTGGTATGGCCTGCCAGCCGTAGCTCGCGGTTTTGCAAAGCGAGCGAAGGCTGGCGCGCCCGGCAGGTCTCGAACCTGCGACCCCCGGTTTAGGAAACCGGTGCTCTATCCTGCTGAGCTACGGGCGCACATTGAACGATGAACATTGAACGATGAACTATGAATTATGAACGACGAACCGTTCATCGTTCGTCGTCATGGTTCATCCGTTTCTTAATACTTCAGTACGACGTGAAGGTTGTGGCCTTCCAGCTTGTCTCTGCCGTTGAGCGCGACGAGCTCGATGAGAAACGCCAGTGCGTGGACGTTCCCCCCAAGTTCCGAGACGAGCCCTGCCGTCGCTCGTGCCGTGCCGCCGGTCGCGAGGAGGTCGTCCACGATCAGCACCCGTTGGCCGGGTTCGATGGCGTCGCGGTGCATCTCCAGCGAGTCGGTGCCGTATTCGAGGTCATAGGTCGCCCTGATCGTCCGAGCCGGAAGCTTTCCCAGTTTGCGCACCAGGACGAAGCCGGCCCTGATCCGGTCGGCGACTGCCGCGCCAAGGATGAATCCGCGGCTTTCGATCCCGACGACGACATCGATCCCTTGCCCTTCGAACGGCGTCGTCAGGCTGTCGATCGCCAGCTTGAACCCCTGCGGATCGCGCAGCAGCGTGGTGATGTCGTAAAAGAGAATGCCAGGCTTCGGAAAATCCGGCACATGACGGATCCTGGATTTGAGCGAATTCATGTTCTCCTGTGTCGCACCCGCGCCGGTGCACCTGTAGCCGGTCCGCTTCTGTCGTTCTGCTGTGGCCTGTGTTTCTTCTGCGGCTCACCGAATAGTGAACCCCGTGGCGCGGTAGGCGGGAGTGGCGGCTTCTGCGGCGAACGCATCGATGCGTGCACCCGCCGGCCCGCGGCGAAGGGCCATTTCGACCCGGTCGACCGCTTCCTGGTCGCCTTCCACCATCGCTTCGACGCGCCCGTCGGCAAGATTCTGGATATACCCGTGGACGCCTTCGCGCGCGGCCGCCGATTCAGCGAAGAAACGGAACCCGACGCCCTGCACCCGTCCGCCGATGACAAACCGCCGCGCGACAATCACTGGTGAATTATATCGGGATGCGGGACGCGGGATGCGCCAGGCGAATAGCACGTCGCACGTGAGCACGTCGCACGTCAACTCCGCTCCACCGTTACTTCCACGATACCTAGCGGCTCGTCGATGGCGACGAACAGATCGTCGGGTGCATCGGGACGCGTCCCTGTCGCGAACGGGTCGGCGAGCCGGTAGGGCCGCTCGCGGAATGAAAGCGTGACGTCGGCGATCTCCTCGTACGTCGTGAGGATGACGTCCGCCGCGGCGTAGAGCGCATGCTGCACGGAACGGCTGGCATGCCACGCCACGGTATCGAGGATCGCATTGCGCACGCCATGCCGATACGGGCCGAACGTCACGTCGCCGCTCGTGTAGGTCCACCGCGCCGAGAGATCCCCGACGAGCAGCCGCTGCAGTCCGTCGCCGACCCCTCCGTCATCGTCTTCACCTCGACGGGTTGAGGTGAAGCCGGCGCTCCGCATCAGCGTCAACTGTTCGATGCCGGCAGCAACCGACACCTGCGTGCCGTTGCTGGTGACATTCGCCGTGCGTCGCTCGCCGGTGCCGCCGATGAACACCTGCGGCTGCGCCTTGCCGCCCGCCTCGAGTCGTTGCCAGCGCTCTTCCGCAATTTCGACGCGGGCGCGCGTGATCCGAGGCTGGCGTGACAACGCTTCTGTACAGAGAGCGATGGCGAGGGTCTCGATCTCTCCCGCCCCATGCTCGCGAGCGGCGGAGTGGACCAGGTTCTTGATGGTCTCCCCCGGCAGGAGGATGTCCGAGCGCCCTTCGAGGAAGGCAGCGGAGAATTCCCCCTCGAACCGGAACGAGATCGTCAGGTCGCGCGGGTCGTGGCGGTCGCCGCGACGCACCACACGGAGCATCCGCAGCCGCGACTCACCGTGGCTGCTGCCCGCAATCCGCGCCACCTAATCGCCATCCTTGACCGGCGCCAGCCGCGCGGCCTCGAGGGACTTGTTGAGCGCCACAGTTCCCCTTTGACGAGCCCGTCCAGCCG
>JACDCA010000294.1 GCA_013694635.1 Acidobacteriota bacterium
CCTCGAGAATGCGGCCGCCCGGCGCGAAGGCCGGATGCCGATAAGCGTATGCGAAACCAATCAGCCCCAGCTGCGCCATCACGCCGGGCGCCAGCGCCGGAGGCGTTTTCGCCTGCAGGACCTGCCATAACAGATTGCTGCCTGACAGCCCCGGTTCCACCTCGAGCTGAAACTCCACCTTCGCCTGATAGTGCAGGAACATCCCCAAGCCTCCCGACGCGATGTAGGCCAGCATCACGAGCTGCACCGCGGCGATGCTGCCGCGCGAGCGCCGGAGCGCATGCCAGCCGAGCGCGACGTACCCCGCTCCGATCAGCACCAGCGGGATCAGCTGCCAGAGGTCCTCGATATGGTTCAACAGGAACAACTCCGTCAGCGTGCCCGTCATCCCGATCAGGAGAATGCACAGGAGGAGCTTCCTCAGCGCCACCAGCGTGGTCGCGGCATCGGAAATCATTTCAAGACGCGCTGGACGACGGACAGAAGTTCCTGCGGCTCGGCCGGCTTGCCGACAAAGGCGGTGAAACCCGCGGCGTACGCCGCGTCACGGTCTTGCGACCGCGTATAGGCTGACAGGGCGATGGCCGGCAGGTGCCTGCCGGACGCGGCGCTTCTGATCCGGCGGATCAGGGATAAGCCGTCCTCACCCGGAAGACCGATGTCCGCGATGAGCACGTCCCACGCATTGTGTTCGAACGCCGCCAGGGCAGCCGCCGCCGAGTCCGTCGTCGTGACGCTGGCCTCGGCCCGCTCGAACAGATCGCACACCAGCTCCCTGGTCGCCGCATCGTCATCGACGACCAGCACGCGCGTGCCAGGCAGGCGGATGGCGAACGCCTCCACGGCGGACGCCGGCGGAGGCTCGGCCGGATGCTCGACGACAGCCGGCGCCGGCAGCACCACGGTGAACGTCGTCCCGGTCCCCTTACCGGCGCTGTGGACGTCAATCCGCCCGCCGTGCAGTTCGACAAGGTGTTTGACAATCGCGAGGCCGATGCCGAGACCTCCGTGCCCGCGCGTCACGCTCTGATCTGCCTGACGGAAGCGGTCGAAGACATACGGCACGAAGGCGGGATCCAGGCCGATCCCGGTGTCGCCCACCGCCACACGGCGGTGACCCTCTGCGACGCTGATGCTGACGGCGATCGTGCCTCCCTCCGGTGTGAATTTCACCGCGTTCGACAGGAGATTCCAGAACACCTGCTGCAGCCGATCGATGTCGGCGCGCACTTCCGAGTCCCCGGGAGCCGCCTTCAACGTCAACCGGATCCTCTTGGCGTCGGCGGCCGGACGGAACGCTTCCACCGCTGCTTCGACGACCGCGTCGAGCGCCACGGGCTTCAGTTCGATGCGCAGCTTGCCGGTGATGATCCGCGCCATGTCGAGCACGTCCTCGACCAGCTGCGCCTGTGCGCGCGCGTTGCGGTCGATGACTTCGAGTGCGCGCGTCGTGCGCCCGGGCTCGAGCCCGCCGTGCCGAAGCATCGCCGTCCACCCGAGGATGGCGTTGAGCGGCGTCCGGAGCTCGTGCGACAGCGTCGCGAGAAACTCGTCTTTCAGCCGGCTCGCGGCTTCTGCCTCCTCACGGGCGGCGTGCAGGGCGACGAGCAGGTCGCGCACCTCCAGCTGGCGGGCGCGCGCACGGATCGCGGCCCGGACGACGCCGATCGCAATCTCGACCCGGATCGGGCGATCGAGGAGGGTTACGTTGGGAAAGGAGTCCCGCAGATCGAGGCTGTGACTGGACGACTGTCCTTCGCTCCACGCGAACAGGACCACAGGGGTATCAGACCATGGCGGCTGCTCGCGGAGCGTGAGCGACAGGCGCGGAAAACCCTTCTGCTCGAAGACTTCCTCGGTCAGAACCACCGCAGCGCACCCGTTCTCGATCTGTTCCGACAGCTCGTCCACCGACGCACAGATGAAGGATTCGATGCCGGCGCCCGCCAGAACGTCGCGGGTCAGGGCTGCGTCGCGCCCCACGGGCGCGAAGATCAGCACCCGCGAGCTGCCGTCACTCTCCGCGGTCATCGGACCTGAGCAGGGTGGACGGCCCCCCGTGATAGGTGGGCACGCCGGTCATCACGCCATGAAAGTCGGCGAGCGGTTTGCCGACGCGGATGCCCTCCGGGCCGATCGCGAATTCCCGGATCGCCGTCTCGTGGGACCCGGTGCGCTTCTTGACCACCGACACGGCCTTCCTGACGTTGCCGCCCGCCTCGAAGAAGCGGAAGAGCATCACCGCGTCGGCCAGGTACGTCACGTCGATGGGCGCAGCCATGTTCATGCCCATGATGCCGTGCTGCGCCGCGACGAGAATCGTGGTGACGTCCCGCTCGTTCAGGTAGGCGATCAACTCGTGCATCCGCACCAGTGGCGAGTGCTGGGTAGGGATCGCGTTGAGGTACCCATTGAGACTGTCGATGAGAACCAGGCGAGCGCCGCGACCGTCCACCTTTTCGCAGACGCAATGGGCGAACTCTCCTGGAGAAAGGTCGCCGGGCTCTATCTGGTCTATCGTGACCCTGCCGTCCGCGAGATGTGAGGTGAAGTTCATCCCCAGCGCGGCGTTTCGCTGGAGAAACGTTTTTCGGCGTTCGTCGAACAGGAACGCGGCAGCAGGAGCCTCTATCGCCCCCGACGCCAGGTACTGAGCCGCCACTGAAGACTTCCCGACCCCCGCCGGCCCCATGAGAAGAGTACATGTGCCCGGTGTCAGGCCCCCGCCGGTCAGCGCCTCGAGCTCGGCGACGCCGCTCGTCACCGGCTGAGGCAAGTCAACGGCGCCGCGCTGCGCCGGCACCAGCTGCGGGTAGACCACCAGGCCACCCGTGCGGATCTTGAAGTCGTGATACCCCTCGATGCCGGGCACGCCGCGCACCTTGAGCACGCGGATCCTGCGCCGGGACCGTCCATACTCGAACGCCATGTGTTCGAGCTGGACGACGCTGTGCGCGATGCTCTGGAGCTGCTGGTCCTGCTCGTCCGACGTCCGGTCGTCGAGCATCAGGACGGTGCACGAACGAGCGGCGAAGTACGCCTTGAGACCGAGGATCTGTCGCCGGTACCGCAGCGGATCTCGGGCGAGGAGCCGCATCTCTGACAGGGAATCCAGGACGACGCGCACCGGCTGGAGCCGCTCGGTCGCCTGGAGGAGGCCCTTGACCATTTCGGCAAGTTCGATCTCCGCGGGGTGATACAGCGTGTAGTGCTCATCCTCGAGCGCGCCGGGCGGGGTCAATTCGTAGATGTCGATGCCGTCGAGCGTCCAGCCATGTGACTGCGCGACGGCTTCCAGCTCAGCCTTGGTTTCTGATAGCGTTACGTAGAGACACGGTTCCCCCCTCCTGGCTACTCCCGTCCGAAGAAACTGCAGAGCCAGGGTCGTTTTTCCCGTGCCCGGGTCCCCCTGGATGAGGTGGAGGCGGGAGGAGGGAAAACCGCCGCGAAGCAGGTGGTCGAGGCCGGGGATTCCACTGGCGGCACGCTCCCCTTGAGCGGCAGGGTCGGACATGGGCTACCTCGGAACTCTGGCCACGGTCGACGGCGCCACACGCGTGGCTAAAGCGTTATCGTATACCGCCAAATAGGACTCGATTATGCTTACGGGGCTTCCATATAGTCGGGAGCGTCTAAGG
>JACDCA010000308.1 GCA_013694635.1 Acidobacteriota bacterium
CGTGCCGCCGAACTGGAAGCCGGTGAGTCGCGAAAGCTCGGCGCGCGCCGCGCCGACGACCCCTTTTGCTTCGGCCATGGTCAGGTCTCCCCACGCCGTCTGCAGCCACGGCGCCACAGGGGCCACCGGGAGGCCGATCCCGCCACCGGTTGCCTGCGCCGGGTCGTAGGCGGCCGTCTCGGGGATCCACGCTGCCTGTTCGAGAGCCCGGCGCAGCTGCCAGTTGCTGACCGAGGCGCAGATGCGCTTGGTGCCGCACTGGGCCGCTGCCCCCTTGCCCTTCGGCACGTTCGTCGCCAGGAACGGCGTGCCGCCGACCGAGCGGATCCCCCCCTTGTGACCGAGGTTCCGGCGCACCTCCAGCAGGACTGCCGAGGCAACTCCCGCCGACCGCGGAGTGCTGAAGCTCGTACCACCCACGCTCGCGGTGCCACTCTCGCACGTCATGCAATACGGCAGCGTCTGTGTGAAGTCGGACACGAAGTCGGGCAGGTTGCCCGACAGCAGCGTGTCCCCCTCGGAGGAGCCTTCCTCGATGCCCGAAATGCCGATGCTCCACCACGGACCCGCGCCGGCGCGCATGGCCGTCACGCCGGGTCCGTTTCCGCCGGAGCTGAAGTGGAGCTTGCCGCGTCCCACGACGCCTTCGTACGAGTGCTCGAAGGCCCTGTACTCGGGCAGCGGAACAAGACCCAGGGCGACGGACACTCCGTAGCTGGTGGTGACGATATCGACCGCCGGGTTCCGGAACGCGGCGGCGTGCGACTCGGCGCTGCCGAGCGCGTCGTTCGCCTCGACGAACAGGATGATCGCATCGGGATTCGCGGTCAGCACGGCGCTCGACGTGCCAACCCCATGGGGATTCTTCGCCGTCGTGGGTTTGAGATACGGCTCAGTGAGCGCAACCGAAGCCGCGATGATGTTCGTGCCGGCGAAGTGGTACAGCTCGCCGCGCTTCACGCTCGCCCAGAAACCAGCGTCCGCGGCGAGATCCGACGGGAAGTCGCCCGTGCGGGTAAGCCGCACGACATTGGCGGGCTTGACGCCGAGCTCCGCGAGCACCTCTGTCGTCACCGACGACGGCCGCTGATAGTAAAAGTCATGGTAAGGGTTGAGCGCCGAATCGATGTCCGCGACGACGACACGTGGGCGGTCGGGATCGGACGGAAGCGTGACTTCGGTCCCGGAGCATCCGCGCGTGTCAGCGATCGAACCGCTCGGCGTTCCAGGACACTCGTCGAAGACATCGGGAACCCCGTCGGCGTCGCTGTCGCTCGTCGGGTCCGCGGCGAGGAGCGATACGCTGGCGCCGTATGCGACTGCATTCCGGGAGAAAGGTACTGCCCGGATGGTGTACCTGTTTATCCCTCCGCGCGCCGGGAACTCCACCGTTTCCGTGCCGCCCGCGTTGTAGCCGATAGCGACGTAGGCCCCGCTCTCGTCCAGCACGTAGAGGTCATAGTCGGAAGTGCCGTTGTCGGAGGCCAGATCCACCTTGATGGTCGCCGATGGGTGCGTGCGGAGATAGTCCGGAGCGAGCGCCACGGTCAGGGCGAAGTCGTCGCAGGGCGCAAGCTGGGGGATGCACTGCAGCGTCGCGCCGTCGCCCAGCAGCGGATCCGTGCTGTTCGATGTGACGAAGGGTCCGCCGCGATACGCAGCCGTCCGCTGCTCGTCGCTGATCTGGGCGCTCCCCGGCGTAGAGGCCGTAGCGGCCACCATCAGGACCGAGACGACCAAAGCGGCCACTGCGCCTGAACAGCAAACGCGCAGGCCCGCGCTCCGATTCTTCATGACTGTGCTCCTCGTCGGCGTCCATCGCCGTTTTTGGTGTCCCGCTATTTCTCTGCTCCGAATCGAACGACTTGAACGGAATTTCCTGGCCCGGTCGAACGAAGCCGCTCACCCACACGACCCGCCCGGCCGCATCCGTCGAAGAATGTCCGGGGGACCAACACATAGAACGACGGCTGCGTATGCCGGAGCTACACACCTACCTGTTTTTGCACACTCGGCGCGCCGGTTGTGACGACAGTCAGTTGATTTCCCACTCGAGTACCGCTGTGCTGGGGCAACGCGGGTGCAAAACTACAGCCATATAGCAGTAGTGTTACTACTAATAGTTGGGTGGCGACCAAAACTGAGCTTTGGGGGGCGGATCGATCGACAGCAGGCCGAAGTATCCGACGGTGCCGTGCATCTCGACGTAAACCGAACCGGCCAGCGCCTCCCCGTCCGGCAGCACGAGGAAGCGACCATGCTTCATCTTCTCGAGGACGCCGGCGGCATCGATGCGGTCCCCCACCTTGAAGAAGTCTTCGACACGGTACGCCTGATCAGCGCCGCGAGACGTTCCGCATGATCCGGTGTCGCCTCTCGCATCATCGTCACTTCTTGTTGCGCCTCGTTCACGTTAATGAAACGGGGCAAGAGACGTCCCGCGTATTCGCCGTAGGCCCCCAGGCATTCCACCGTGACGGCCTGGTGCAGCAGCGTCCGGCGCCGCGCCACCGGCGCGGTGAAGCCGAGCTCGGGGCGCGATGTGTCTGGAAGTACCGCTCCAGCCCCTGCGGCGAGCGGAAGGTCAGAGCCACGAACAAGCAGAACGCCCGTGCAAAGCTGCATGAGCGGCACGACACTCCAGCAGACGGTGCCGCTCGCAAGAAGCATTACCGTGATGCGACCGGTGGCCGCAACGGAGGCCGCCGTTCCGATGAGGTCAGCGTTGTGCCGGCGACGGCCCCTCAGAC
>JACDCA010000309.1 GCA_013694635.1 Acidobacteriota bacterium
GCTCGAGGCGGCGGCCGAGGCGGTCGGGGCAACCCGTGTCTCGCGTTGCTCTCGGGCAGCGGCCAGGTGTTCATGCCGATGGCGGAGACCTTCTTCGCGGTCCGCTTTGGAATGCTCAGAGACAAGCTCGGGACGCCTCCCGATCGCCGCCGGCTGCCTGCAGGTAGGCATGCAGGTTCATTCGCAGCCATACCTCGAGCGGATCCTCCTTCGATCGCCCGCGTGGCAATCTCAATCGCCTGCCGGGCATCGCAGCGCACCAGTGATCGCCGCACCAATGGCCGTGCGCCGTGGTGGCGCGTCCGCAGAGCTCCTGCCCCTCGCGCCGTGGGCCCGGCAGCTTTTTGGACCGTTGTATCCAATAATTTGGAGTCACACTTAACAAGCCAGGCCTGAATACTACTGCTCCCTTCCAGTAACCTCCAAAATCCGTGGGAAAAGTAAAGTTCCAGGCATTATCTGCTTGCTTTTCGATCTCGCCCGCTGGCATGGTTGCTGCTGGCCGCAGGCAAGAAGCCAGCGTTTCAAGCTTCGGAGCTCAACCTTTCAGGAGGAAGACCATGAACCTTCGGTTCGCCGCGATTTGCGCCGCTCTGGTGCTCGGCGCGGGCGTAATGCCCGCGTCAGCACAGAATCAGAGCGGCACGGCAGCAGGAATTGTGCAGGACGAGCAGGGCGGCGCCCTGCCTGGGGCGACCGTGACCCTATCGAGCCCCGGCCACACGGCCACTTTCACCACCGGGCAGGATGGACGGTATCGCTTTCTCAACGTGCCGCCCGGCACCTACACGCTCACGACGCATCTGACCGGGTTCACGCGCCTGGTGCGCGAGGGCATCATCGTCGGGGTCGGCGCGACCGTCGACATTCCCGTGAGCCTGCGGCTGGCGACCATGCAGGAAACCGTCACGGTCAGCGGCGAATCCCCGATCGTCGACAGCAAGGCAACCGGCACCGCCACCAACTTCACCCAGGATGAGCTCGCCAGGATTCCCAACTCCCGGGATCCCTGGGCGCTTCTGCGGACGGTGCCCGGCGTCGTCATGGACCGCGTGAACATTGCCGGCAACGAGACCGGACAGCAGTCTGGTTTTGCCGCCAAGGGCACCCGCCGCGAAGACGCGGTCTGGACCCTCGACGGCGTGGTGATCACGGACATGGCCGCCGTCGGCGCCTCGCCCACGTATTTCGACTACGACGCGTTCCAGGAAATCCAGATCTCGACGAGCGGGCAGGATCTCCGTCAGCCCACCGGCGGCGTCGGGCTCAACTTCGTCGTCAAGCGCGGGAGCAACAACTTCCGCGGCACCGCGCGCGGCTACTTCACGAACGACGAGCTCGAATCGACGAACGTGCCGAAGGAGCTGCTGGACATCGGCATCACGCCCGCCACGGCCAACCACAACAAGCAGATCGCCGACTACGGCTTCGATCTCGGCGGCCCGATCCTGCGCGACCGGCTGTTCGCGTGGGGCTCCTGGACCAAGCAGGACATCCGGCTCGTTCGCTCGTCGGGCAATCTCATCGACCGCACCCTGCTTGTCACCCGCAACGTCAAACTGAACTGGCAGGCGAACGCCGCGCACAACATCAGCGCCCTGCACTTTCTCGGCAGCAAACTGAAAACCGGGCGCGGCACGGGCGCCGCTTCGCTCGAGCCGCCGTCCGCCACCTGGAACCAGGGAGACAAGTTCCCCGACAACCCGTTCAACGGCCTGTGGAAGGTCGAAGACAACTGGGTCGTGACGCCGGGCCTGTTCGCCAGCGTGAAGTATGCCTACTACGGCACCGGCTTCGCCTTGGAGCCCGCGGGTGGCCTCGACGCGCAGTCTACGATCAGCGCCCGTCTCGGGCAGAGCTTCGGCACCACGCGGGCCGCGCGATTCCTCCGGCCGCAGCACATCTTCAATCTCGATGGCAGCCACTTCCGGACCGCGCTGGGCGGCAGCCATGACTTGAAGTTCGGCATCGGCTACCGCCGGACCGACTCCTTCTCGCAGACCCTCTGGCCGGGCGACATGGTTGTCGGCTTGGACAACTCGGTCACCGACCGCCGGGCACGGTTGTACCGTGAGGGCGCCGGAACGGATCGCACCGAGTACTTCCACCTGTATGCCGGGGACACGCTGTCGATGGACCGGCTGACGCTCAACCTCGGTGTCCGCTACGATCGCCAGTGGGGTGCGGCGCTGCCGAGTGACACGATCTCCAACAAGGCCTTTCCCAACGTCGTGCCGGGGATCAGCTTCGAAGGCTACAAGGCGCCCTTTACCTGGAACAACATCTCTCCGCGGGTGTCGGCGGCCTACGCGCTCGATTCCGCCGGACGGACGCAGCTGCGGGCGGGCTTCAGCCGCTACGCGAGCCAGTTGAACACCGGCGCTGTGGGATTCATGAACCCAAGCGCCAGCGTCGGCTTCGTCGACTTCCCGTGGGTCGATCTGAACGGGGACAACTTCGTCCAGCCGAACGAGGTCGTCTTCGGCGGGGCTCCGCTCGCCTTCGGCAACGGCTTCAACCCGGCCTCGCCGACCGCCGTCACCTCGGCGAATCGTATCGATCCGAACCTGAAGGCGCCGGTCAACACCGGCATCGTCGTCGGCCTCGATCGCGAGCTGGCGCCGAACTTCGCCCTGCAGGTCAGCTACAACTACGGCAGGGGCACCAACCATATCGCCACACCGTGGCGGGGCGTCACCTCTGCGGACTTCACACCAGGTGCGGCCGTGACCGGAACGCTGCCGGAAGGGGGCACATACGCGGTCCCGATCTTTCTGCCGAACGCGACGGCGGTGTCCGCCGGCGGGAGCGGGCGAAGCTACACGAACTACGAGGACTACCACACGACGTTCAGCGGTCTCGATCTGTCGTTGGTGAAGCGGCTCTCGAACCGCTGGATGGCACGGGTGGCGGCGTCGCTGAACGATGCGCGGGAGTACTACAACATGAACCCGCCGGTCAGCGACATTGGCAACCCGACCCGTCTCGACACGCAGCCCCTGGTGCAGGGCGGGCAGACGGCGCCGCGGAGCGCCGGCAGCGGCGCGGGCGACGTGTTCATGAACGCCAAATGGCAGATCAACGCGAACGGCGCCTACCTGCTTCCCTGGAACATGGAAGTGGCGGGGAATCTCTTCGGGCGGCAGGGCACGGCCTTCCCGTACTTCCGCCAGGTCTCACTCGGCCTGGATGGGAGTCAGCGTGTTCTGGTCAGCGACCGCGTCGACAGCGTCCGCTTCCCGGACCTGTGGAACCTGGATCTACGCTGGGCGAAGAACTTCAACCCGGGCAGACTCAATTCGCAGCTGACGGTGGACCTGTTCAACGTGACCAACACCAACACCGAATTGAATCGCATCCGCAACGTCGCGTCGCCGAACTTCGGCCGGATCACCGACAACATCAGTCCACGGATCGTGCGTTTCGGCGTGCGATTCGGCTTCTGATCTACGGCGGGGCAGGGCTTCATGC
>JACDCA010000360.1 GCA_013694635.1 Acidobacteriota bacterium
GTTCTGATTCGTATACACACCCATGGCCTTCCTGCAGGACCTCCGGTACGCGGTACGGATGCTCGCGAAGGACCCGGGCTTCACGGCGGTCGCCGTGCTCGCCCTGGCGCTGGGCATTGGCATGAACACCACGGTGTTCACGTTCGTCAACGCGGTCCTGATACGCGGACTGCCCTTCGAGGACTCGCACCAGCTCCTGCACGTCGACGTCCTCAATACCTCGACCAGCGACGACTCTCCGGCCTCATGGCCGGAGTTCGAGGAGTGGAAGACCCGCACGAAGACGTTCAGCGATCTGGCGGGCTTCCGTTCGGCGAGCATGAACATCACCGAAACGAGCCGGCCGCCCGAACGCGCCTCCGGCGCACTGGTAACGCCCAACATGTTCGGCCTCCTGAGACAGCCGGTGTTCCTCGGTCGCGACTTCCGTGAAGAGGACGGTCGTAAGAACGGCGAACCCGTCGTGCTGATCGGGCACGCGCTCTGGAAGAATCGCTACGGCAGCGACCGGTCGGTCATCGGGCAGTCGATCAAGGTGAACGAGGTCGCGTGCACGATCATCGGCGTGATGCCTGAAGGAATGCGGTTCCCGCAGAACCACGACATCTGGCGTCCGCTCGTGCCGGATGCCGCGCTCGAGAAGCGCGACAACCGCGGCATCCGCATCGTCGGGCGCCTTGCGCCGGGGATCACGAAAGCCCAGGCGCAGATCGAGTTGAGCGGCTTCGCGAAGCAGCTCCAGTCGCAGTACCCGGATACCAACAAGGACATCGACGCGCAAATTCTCACGTTCAACCAGCGGTTCAACGGAGGAGAGATCAGGATCGTCTTCCTCGCGTTGCTCGGCGCCGTCGGGTTCGTTCTTCTCATCGCCTGTGCGAACGTCGCCAACCTCCTGCTGGCAAGATCCGCGAAGCGCGCCCGCGAAATCGCGATCCGGTTCGCACTGGGCGCCAGCCGGACGCGCGTCGTCAGGCAGCTGCTCGTCGAGAGCACGCTGCTCGCCTTCATCGGCGGCAGCCTCGGCCTGTTCCTGTCGTACGCAGGGATTCGCGCCTTCGACGCCGCCGTCGCCGACAGCGGGAAGCCCTATTGGATCGTCTTCAGCATGGACTTCACGGTGTTCGGATACATGGCGGCCATATGCCTTGCGACGGGGATCATCTTCGGCATGGCCCCGGCCCTACAGGTGTCGAAGACGAACGTCAACGAAATCCTGAAGGAAGGTGGACGCGGTGCCGCGGGTGGGCCACGCGCGCGTCGGATGCGATCTGCGCTCGTCATCACCGAGCTGGCGCTCACGGTCGTGCTCCTGATCGGTGCCGGGTTGATGGTCCGCAGCTTTCTCAAGCTGTATTCGCTCGATCTCGGGGTCGACTCGGATCACCTGTTGACGATGAGAGCGGACCTGCCGGTAAAGTACGCAACCCCCGAGCAGCGCCGTCAGGCATTCGACACGATTATCTCCAGGATCTCGGCGACTCCCGGCGTGCGTGCGGCGGCGCTCGCCGATTCGATTCCGATGGGGGGCGGCAGCAGATTCGACCTGGAGATCGAAGGGAAACCGACACCCCCGGGGACCGCCGCTCCGCAGGCGATGGCTATTGCCGTCACGTCCGACTACTTCAAGACCGTCGACATGTCGCTGCTGCGCGGCCGGGCGTTCGATGCGAACGACGGGGCGCCCGGTGCGGAGTCGATTGTGGTCAACGAACGGTTCGTGACGCGGTTCTTTCCGGCGGAAGACCCGATCGGGCGTCGGGTGAAGCTGGTCGTCCCGCAGAACCGGGACACGACCACGCCCCCGCAGCCATGGCGGACGATCGTCGGGGTCAGCCAGACCGTGCGACAGGGAGACCCGCAGGCGCTCGAGCCTGATGCCGTCCTGTACCGGCCGTATCGCCAGAATCCGTTCTCGTCGATGACGATTCTCGTCCGCACCGAGGGGGAGCCGTCCGCGCTGACCGCGCAGGTCCGCCGCGCCGTGCAGTCGGCGGATCCCGACCAGGCGGTGTTCAACGTGCGGTCGCTGAACGAGGTGCTCGCGAATGTTCGCTGGCCCTTCCGTGTCTTCGGGTCGATGTTCGCAATCTTCGCGCTCGTCGCGCTGGCGCTCTCCGCGGTTGGTATCTACGCCGTCACGTCCTACGCCGTCACGCAGCGGACCGCGGAGATAGGCGTCCGCATGGCGCTCGGCGCGCAGCCGCAGCAGGTGTGGTGGCTGATCCTGCGCCAGGGGATGTTCCAGCTGGCGATCGGGCTGGGCCTCGGTCTTGCGGCCGGAGTGGGTCTGGCGGGCATTCTGAAATCGCTGGTCGTCCAGATTCCGTTCCGAGACCCCGTCACGTTCACCGTGACCGCGGCGCTCCTTGCTCTGGTGATGCTCGCCGCGTGCCTGATCCCGGCCCGCCGCGCCACCCAACTCGACCCGCTTGCTGCACTCAGGGTCGAGTAGTCGTCAGTCGCCAGTCGGTGAGTCGTTAGTCGGTCGGAAGCCTTGTTCATCCTGCGTTCACCTTACGGCTGATGACTAGCGACTAGCGACTGAGATATTGTCTGCGCATGCTGTTTCGGCACTGGATGGCCGCCACGCTGGCGGCCGCCGCCGTGGTTTTTTCCTCGCCCGCCCACGCTCAGGAAACCCGCGCGGAGGTTCTCGAAAGGCAGCGCGCCGAAAAAGCGACGCAGCTCGCGCCTTATCAGCCGACGAAAATCGAGCGGTGGCTCATCCGCCTCGACAAGAACAATCCGCTGGATTGGCTGGCCCCGCACAACGGGTTCTTCGTCACCTACGGCTACACCGGCAAACCGACCGGCTCGGGGATCGGGGTCGGCGGCGGGTGGCGTCATGACGTCCTCAACCGTAACGGACGCGTTGTCTTCGAAGCGGGTCATACGCTGCGCGGCTACCGGATGGTGCGCGCGGACTTCTCTCTCCCAAGGCTTATGGACGAGCGGCTCGAAGTCGGCGTCGAGGGCTCTCACCGCCAGCATCCGCAGGAAGATTTCTACGGCCTCGGAGGCGGATCCCTGCAATCCGATCGCACCAGCTTCCTGTACAAGGCTCCGGAGGTGCAGGGTCGTGCGCTGTTCACGCCGGTTCGCTGGTTCAACACAGGCGTGCGGGTCGGCTGGACAGGCGTCTCGATTGGCAGCGGCAAGGACACGCGCTTTCCGACCACCGAGCAGCTGTTCACAGACGTCAGTGCGCCGGGCCTCCTCGACGACCCGGCCTTCTTCTACAACGACCTGCTTGCCGTAATCGATACGCGGGACCAGCCGGGCAACGCGCGTGCGGGCGGCTATTACGGAGTCACGTGGCGCCAGTACCGCGACCGGGATCTTGATCGGTACTCCTTCAATAACATGGACGTCGAGCTGCAGCATTTCTTCCCCATCTTCGACAAGAAGCGCGTCATCGCCGCTCGAATGCAATTGCTGGCGACGACCGCGGACGACGGGCAGGAGGTGCCGTTCTATTACCGGCCGACGCTGGGGGGAGGAAAATCGCTGCGCAGCTACTCGGACTACCGGTTCCGGGACCGCAACGTGCTCTTCACGAACATCGAATACCGGTGGGAGGCCTTCTCGAACCTGGATATGGCGCTTTTCGCCGACTTCGGCAGCGTCGCGCCGCGTTTCAGCGACCTCGAATTCGCGACCGAAAAGGCGTACGGCATCGGCTTGCGTTTCAACACGCACAAATCGGTGTTGCTGCGAATCGACGTCGCAGCCGGCGGCCGTGAGGGCATTCAGACGTCCCTGAAATTCAGCGGCATCTTCTGATGATGAGGTTTAGATACGTTTCCTCGCTGGTCACGGTCGTGCTCGCCTCGGTGCTGCTCGGCGCCGCGGCGGGTCAGAAGTTCTATCGCGACGACCCGATCTGGAAGGATCCGGAGACGCAGGACGCGTCAGGAGCCATTCAGACGCCGCCCCTCGGAAAGTACGAGTTCGTCCAGAACACATTCAAGAATCCCGCGGACCGCACGGACAAGCACGCGGTCAACGTCAACACCGTCGACGAAGTCCCCGATTCCAGCTGGTTCACAAATCGGCTCAGCCGGCAGCCGTGGAGCATCGATCAACTGGTTCGCGGGCCCGACACGGGGACAGGACCCGCGCCAGGGGCGTGGACGATCATCGAGGCCAAGTCGGAGGGAGTGACGCCCGGGTTCACCATCCGGGACTCGGCTGGCGATACCTACTTCATCAAATTCGACCCGCCGTCGAATCCTGAAATGGCCAGCGGTGCCGAGGTCATCGCAACGAAGCTGTTCTACGCGCTCGGCTACCACACGCCCGAAAACTACATCGCGACCATGCCCGATGCGCTGAGCATCGCGCCCGGGACCGTGATTGAAGACGAGGACGGCGTCGAGCGCCCGATGGAAACCGGTGACATTCGGATCATCCTCAAGAAAACGGCAAGGCGTCCCGACGGGTCGTACCGGGTGCTCGCAAGCAAGCTGCTTCCAGGCAAGACCGTCGGCAGATTCCGCTATTGGGGCACACGCTCCGACGATCCCAACGACATCCACCCGCACGAACACCGCCGTGAACTGCGGGGCCTTTCGGTCTTCGCGGCCTGGCTCAACCACGATGAGGTACGGAGCGACAACACCTTCGACGTGCTGGTGAAGGAGGGGGATCGAACCATCATCCGGCATTACCTTCTGGATTTTGGATCCGCGCTCGGCAGCGGCAGCACGCAGGCGCAGAGCACACGGGCGGGCAACGAGTACGTGTGGGAAGCGAGGCCGACATTCATCACGATGCTGACACTCGGCTTCTATGTGCGGCCGTGGCTCAAAGTTGACTATCCGGACCTTCCCGCTGTGGGGAGGTTCGAATCCACGTATTTCCAGCCCGAGAACTGGAAGGCGGATGCTCCCAACCCGGCGTTCCGGAATGTGCGTTCTGAAGATCAGTTCTGGGCTGCGCGAATCATGGCTGCACTGTCCGCCGAAGCCGTCGAGGCGGTGGTCGGCACGGCGCAGTTCACCGACCCACGCGCCTCCGCATACGTGAAGAAGACTCTTCTGGAACGGAAGAGCAAGATCCTTGGTCTGTGGCTGAACGGAACGAATCCTGTTGTGAATCCTGCACTGAGTCGTTCAGGTTCTCTCTCATTCCAGAACGCGGCCGTAGAGGTGGCCGCGGCGAACCCGGCGGAGGGCTACACGCTTGCCTGGTCGCGGTTCGACAACGGGACGGGTACGCACACACCGGTGGGCCCGGAACAGACGGTCACCGCGACTGCTGCTGACGCCCCTGCGGATCTCCTCGCAAATCAACCTGAGTACGTGGCTGTGACGATCCGCGCCTTACATCCGGAACGCCCGGCATGGAAGCAGCCGCTCATCGCGTACTTCCGGCGGACGGGGGAAGCATGGGCGTTGGTGGGGCTCGAGCGGAACCCCTGAAACCGTCCACAGGAGATCAAGAGTTCAGGAGAACTTTTGGTTACGCGGTGCTGGGCCTCACCGCCGTTACCGCGTTCGCGCTCCTGTACTTGGGTCGCATCTCGAACGAGATGCGGGACTTCGAGGTGTACTGGACGGCGGCGTCCCGCGCCGTCGCCTCCGAACCGCTCTATCGCGCCGACGACGGCCACTTCCAGTTCAAGTACCTGCCCGCATTCGCCCTGGCCGCCGCGCCGCTGGCTGCGGTGCCCTTGCCGGTCGCCAAGGCCGCGTGGTTTGCGGTGTCAGCGGCGCTGCTCGTGGCGCTGCTCGCTCTGAGCATCCGCCTGCTGCCCACGCGGCGTCGACCCGTCTGGCTCCTGCTCGGCGTCACGCTGGTCGTGATGGCCAAGTTCTTCGGTCACGAGCTGGTGCTGGGGCAGGTCAACCTGCTCTTCGCCGTGCTGGTGGTGAGCGGCATCCAGGCGATGCGTCACGAGCGCGACGTCATGGCCGCGGGCTTGTTCGTTGCGGCGGTCGTGGTGAAGCCCTACGGAATTCTGTTTCTTCCGTGGCTCGCCCTGACGCGCGGACGCGTCGCTGCAGCGAGCGCAATGCTCGCGTTGATCGTCGCGCTGGCGGCTCCCGTCGTCCTCTACGGAATCAACGGGACGATGGCGCTGCACCGCGGGTGGTGGTGGGCGGTGAGCACATCGACCGCCCCCAACCTGACGAACCCGGACAATGTCTCGATGGCCGGCTGGATGGCGAAATGGTTTGGCGAGAGCCGCAATGCATCGCTCACCGCCGCGATGATCAGTGGCGCGCTGCTCGCACTGGCCTCCCTGGTGATTCTTCAGGGCCGCGACATCAAAGGGCGCGAAGCACTCGAGGGAGCGCTGCTGCTGACGCTGATTCCGCTGCTGTCACCCCAGGGTTGGGATTACGTATTCCTCGTCGCGACTCCGGCAGTCGCGATCATCGCCAATTACGACGACCGACTCCCGGCACCGCTGCGCATTGTGACGTGGCTCGCCCTCGCGACCATCGGCCTGTCCATTTACGACGTGCTCGGACGCCGCCTGTACGCACAGTTCATGGCGTTTTCGATCATCACGCCATGCTTCATGGTCGTCGTCGCCACGCTTGCGACGCTTCGACTTCGCCGCGTTGCCTGAGCCCCTAGACTTCCGCGGGGGTCTGCTGCTTTTTGCGCATTTGGCGGCGGCGGATGTAGAAGAGCCCCACCGCGCCGACGAAGATCGTTGAAATCATGAACAACATGAAAAGCCTCCTGGTGAGTTGCGACAACGCAAGCAGGGTGCCGCCCGCCGGGGATCCGGTGGTAAGCACATGCCGGGCTGAGGGTTGCGGGCCAAACCTGCGGATTCCGGGGGCGCACTACAATTGATTTCGTCGACAGATCCGCAATGCGAATACGAATCCTGGTAACCGGCGGCACCTTCGATAAGGAGTACGACGAGCTGTCGGGCAGCCTGTTTTTCAAGGACACCCATCTGCCGGAAATGCTTGACCGCGGCCGGTGCATGCTCGACGTCCAACTCGAAACCGTGATGATGATCGACAGCCTTCAGATGGACGATGCCGGCCGCAGGCAGGTCGTGGACCGCGTCCGCGCGGCGGAGGAGGATGCGATTGTGATCAGCCACGGCACCGACACGATGGTGGACACCGCCGGCGCACTCGCCGACGCCGGCATCGCCGGCAAGACGATCGTTCTGACCGGTGCGATGGTCCCCTACGCGTTCGGCAGCTCCGATGGACTCTTCAATCTCGGGAGCGCCCTGTCGTTTGTCCAGGTCCTGCCGCCGGGCGTGTACGTCGCGATGAACGGCCAGCACTTCCGGTGGGACGCGGTGCGCAAGAACAAGACGACGGGGTGCTTCGAACATCAGCGCCCGAAAGGATGATGTGGACACGGGTTGCAGGGGGCCCCGCCGATAAAGAAATGGATTCGAAACTGCCCGGCGTCGGCACGACCATCTTCACTGTCATGTCGAAGCTTGCCGCGGACACCGGCGCCATCAACCTGTCCCAGGGGTTCCCCGACTTCGATTGCGACCCGGCGCTCGTCGAGAGCGTCGCACGGCACATGCGCGAGGGGCGCAACCAGTACGCCCCGATGCAGGGCGTGCCCGCGCTGCGGCAGGCGATCGCGTCGAAGTACGAGACGTTCCACGGCCGCCGGTACGATCCCGACACGGAGGTCACGGTCACCTCCGGGGGCACCGAAGCGATCTTCGACGCGGTGGCGGCGGTCGTGCGCACCGGCGACGAGGTCATCGTGCTCGAGCCCTGCTACGACTCCTACGTGCCGGCGATCGAGCTGAGTGGAGGCGTCCCGATCGTGCTGCCGTTGACCCTCCCCGACTACCGCGTCGATTGGGGCGCGGTCGCCAGGGCGCTCAATCCGCGCACGCGTCTCATCATCCTCAACTCCCCCCACAATCCAACCGGCGCCATCCTGACTCGCGAGGACGTCGATCAGCTCGCGACGCTCGTGGCTGGCACGGAGACCCTGATAGTCAGCGATGAGGTCTACGAGCACATCATCTTCGATGGTGCGCAGCACGAAAGCATGGCGCGGCATCCGGAGCTCGCCGCGCGAAGTTTCATCATCGGATCGTTCGGCAAGACGTACCACATCACGGGCTGGAAAGTCGGGTACGCCGTGGCGCCGGCACAGTTGACGACCGAATTTCGCAAGGTCCACCAGTTCGTCACCTTCTCGACGAACACGCCCGTCCAGCATGCCCTCGCGGACGCGCTCGCTTCGCAGGCCGGACTCCGCGACCTGTCGCCGTTCTATCAGGCGAAACGCGATCTTTTTCTCGGACTGATGGAAGGTTCCAGGTTCACCGCGCTCCCCTGTCGCGGCAGTTACTTCCAGTTGATGGACTACTCGGCGATTTCAGACGAGGCGGATTCCGAGTTCGCCATCAGGATGACCACGGAGCATGGCGTCGCCTCGATCCCGACATCACCGTTTCTGTACAAATCACAGGCGCCGAAGGTAATCCGGTTCTGCTTCGCCAAGAAGGACGAGACTCTCGAACGTGCGGCCGAGCGGCTCAGACGTGTTTAGGCCTCGGTTCGTCGCAGTCCAGCCCCCTCAGCTGATTTCCTTCAGGCTCGTCGGCTGAAGAGCAGCCCTGAAGGGCTGGACTACTGAGAGCAGCCCAGTCGGTGGCGAGCAACTTCCCGGCAGCGTCCGTGATTGCCATCGAGATCTGCACCGGCCCGGGGGCCGCCTCGAAGACGGCGCGCATCGAACCTGCTGCCGAACCCTGTGAGGTCACCTCGGCAACGCCCAGCTTCGTGCCTTCGAACGTGATCGCGGAGAGCGCGACGCTCGCGCCACGCGAACGGGCTTTCGCGGCCCAGGAGAAGGTCACGCGCGTCCCTCCCGTGACCCCTCTGGTCATTCTGAACCACGGCTGAATCAGGCCGCTGACATGCGGCGTCTTCAGATACGTGGACATCGATGGCCGCGACGAGGACGTCAGACGCTCGGCGGCGATGGGGGCCCAATAGCCCGACGGAGCGCGCACCGCGACGTCCTTCCTCCTGACCGTGATGTCGAGCCGATGGTAGGCGCCGTCCTCC
>JACDCA010000378.1 GCA_013694635.1 Acidobacteriota bacterium
GCGTCGGGGGGCGTGTGGAAATCGGCCGATGGCGGCTTCACCTGGAAGTCCGTCTTCGACGACCAGCCGGTCTCCTCGATCGGCTCACTCGCCATTGCTGCGTCGGCTCCAAACATTGTGTACGTCGGATCGGGGGAAGCGAACATCCGCGGCAACGTGGCCGAAGGTAACGGCATCTACAAGACGATCGACGGCGGCAAGACATGGACGCACGTCTGGAAGCAGCGCGGCCAGATCGGAACGATGGCCGTGCATCCGACCAATCCCGATATTGCATTCGCGGCGGTGCTCAGCAAGCCGTTCGGCGCGAACGCCGAGCGCGGGGTCTATCGAACGACAGATGGCGGCAAGACCTGGCAGCAGGTATTGAAAAAGAATGCCGATTCCGGCGCATCAGACATCGCGATGGACCCGACCAACCCCGGGATCCTCTTCGCCGGATTCTGGCAGGCGCGCCGATATCCATGGGACATGACGAGCGGCGGCCCCAGCAGCGGCCTGTACGTGTCGCGTGACGGAGGAGACACGTGGAAGCAGCTCACGAAAGGCGGTCTGCCTGAAGGGCCATGGGGAAGAGTCGGTGTCGCGATTGCTCGATCCGACCCACGGCGTGTCTACGCGCTGATCGAAGCGGAAAAAGGGGGCCTCTACAGGTCTGACGACGGCGGTGAGACCTGGGAGCATGTCAGCGCGAACCGCGCGATCCGGCAGCGCGCCTGGTACTACACGACCATCACCGTCAATCCCGCGAACGCCGAGGAGATCTGGTTTCCGCAGGTGCCGATGCTGAAGAGCATCGACGGTGGAAAGACCATCAAGTACGTGAAGGGGTTCCATCACGGGGATCACCACGACCTCTGGATCGATCCGAAGAACCCGAAGCGGATGATTTCGGCGAACGACGGCGGAGTCGACATCTCGCTGAACGGCGGCGAAACCTGGTTCGCGCCGCCGCTCCCGATCAGCCAGTTCTACCACCTGTCGGTAGACAACAGCGTGCCCTATCGCATCGCCGGATCGATGCAGGATCTCGGCACGGCGCAGGGCCCAAGCGTCAATCCGCGCGGCGGCATCGCGCTCTCGGACTGGTGGGGTGTCGGCGGGGGTGAAGCGGGCTACGTCGTCTCGGACTGGAGCAATCCCGACATCGTCTACGCCGGCGAATATCTCGGCATCATTACCCGCCACGATCGCCGTACCGGCGAGTCGCGCAACGTCAGCGCGTGGCCGGAGAACCCGTCGGGCAAGGGCGGCGAAGACATGAAATACCGGTTCCAGTGGACGGCGCCGATCCATATCTCGCCACACGACGCGCGCATCGTGTACCACGGCGCTCAGGTGATATTCAAAACCGCCGACGGCGGCCAGAGCTGGGACGTGATCAGCCCCGACCTGACGCGAAACGACAAGTCGCGCCAGAAATGGGCGGGCGGTCCGATCACTGGTGACAATACGGGCGTCGAGACCTGGGGAACGGTGTTCACGATCGTCGAATCGGCGAAGGAGAAGGGGCTCATCTGGGCCGGAACCGACGACGGGCTGGTGCAGATTACGCGGGATGCTGGAAAGACCTGGTCCAATGTGACCGGAGGTCTGGACGGCGCTCCTAAGGAAGGGACGATCAGCGTCATCGAAGCGTCTCCGTTCGACGCGGCCACGGCGTACCTCGTGATCGACAACCACCGCCTCGACGACATGAAGCCGTATCTCTACAAGACGTCCGATTACGGGAAGTCCTGGAAAGCATTGCATTCGAAGCTCCCGAACGACGTCTATCTGCACGTCGTGCGCGAAGACCCGGCGATGCGCGGGATGCTCTATGCCGGTACCGAACGCGGCGTCGTGTACTCGACAGACGATGGTGCGAACTGGAAGAAGCTGCAGCTGAACATGCCGACGGTGGCTGTCCACGACCTCGCGGTGAAAGGGGACGACCTGATCGTCGGCACACACGGCCGCTCGATCTGGGTGCTGGACGATCTGCAGCCCGTCCGGCAGATGTCGGCGCAAATTGCGGCGAAGGACGTCCACCTTTTCACGGCGCCGGATGCGGTGCGCTGGCGGCGTGGCGACGGGAACTGGGGATCCGAGTCTGGCAGCTTCTCGAATCCTCCGCGGGGTGGGTCCATCTATTACTTCCTCAAGGAGAAGCCAAAGGGTGAGCTGAAGATCGAAATCCTGGACGCGTCGAATCGCGTGGTCCGGACGCTGAGCAGCGTGCCGCGTGAATCCGACAAGAGCGACGACGAAGACGACACGGAAGACCTGAAGAAAGCCGCGCTCTCCGTCGAGCCGGGGCTCCATCGCGCCGACTGGGATCTCGCGTGGGAGGGAGCGAAGAAGATCCGCGGGGCGAAAATCGACACCGGGGACCCGTTACGCGGGCCTCGCGCGATGCCGGGCACTTACACGATTCGATTGTCGCTAGACGGCCGGAGCCAGACGACGGCCCTGAAGGTGAGTGCGGACCCGCGAGGCACGGTGCCGCAGGCGGACCTCGACGCACAGCTCGCGTTCGCCCTTCGCGTGCGCGACAGCATCTCCCGCCTGACGGGACTCGTGAACTCGCTGCGGTCGGTCAAGGAGCAGCTCACGGCACGGGCAAAGGCGCTCGACGGGCGGAAGAGCGAGCCTGAAGTCGCGGCGCTGCTGAAGCTATCCGACGGGGTGGTGAAAAAGGCGGATGTGCTCGAAGACCGCCTCCACAACCCCAAAGCGGAAGTGACGTACGACATCCTCGCCGAGCGTGGGGGCACGCGTCTCTACTCGCGCCTGTCGCCGCTCCAGATGTGGGCGATCGAAGGTGACGGCCCCCCGACCAGGGGCATGCAGCAGGTGCTCGAGGAGCAGGAAAAGGAACTGGCGGTTCTCGAACGCGACACGCAGGCGCTACTGTCGAAGGATGTGTCTGACATCAACGCACGCGCCACGCAACTGAAGCTGGAGTTCGTCATCATCAAATAGGGTCAGATCTTGTTTCTTGCACGAATGACCTCCGTGGAGGACGCTTGGTGGCGTGGCCTCCAAATAGGTCATTCGTGCAAGAAACAAGAT
>JACDCA010000400.1 GCA_013694635.1 Acidobacteriota bacterium
ACGGCGAAGACGTTCTTGAGGCTTTCGATCATGACTATGCGAGCACCTCGGCCGTGCCCCCCGCCGCCGCGATTTTCTCGGCGGCCTTGCCGCTGAACTTGTGGGCGCGGATCGTCAGCGCCTTCGACATGTCACCGCGACCGAGCACCTTCACGCGCTGACCGCGGCTCACGAGCCCTGCGGCCTTGAGCACGTCCGGCGTGATCTCCGTGCCATTGTCGAACCGTTCCGACAGCGTATCGAGATTCACGACGTCGAACTCCTCGCGGAACGGATTGTGGAAGCCTCGCTTCGGCACGCGGCGGTGCAGCGGCATCTGTCCGCCTTCGAACCCGCGCTTGTGCTTGAAGCCGGACCTCGACTTCGCACCCTTGTGGCCGCGGCCCGCCTGGACCCCCTGACCGGAACCCTGGCCGCGCCCGACCCGCTTCTTCGAATGCTTGGCGCCCTTCGGGGGGCGCAGATCTGAAAGATTCATGTTTCTATTCCACCGTCACCAGATGTCGAACCTTCAGGATCATCCCGCGCGTGGCGTCGTTGTCGGCGAGCTCCACGCTGTGACCGATGCGGCGGAGGCCCATCCCCTGGACCACCTTCGCCTGCTTCCGGTCGAAGCCGATCGTGCTCTTTACGAGCGTGATCTTCACGCGGTTGCCTTCGAGCTTCTTCGCGGTCCGCTTAGCCATTGGTCACCGCCGCGGGTTCTTGCTCTTCCTTGCCGCGCAGGCGCCGCACGGCGGCCGGATCCCTGAGCTCGGTGAGCGCCTGGAACGTCGCCCGCACGACGTTGTGCGGATTCGCCGAGCCGATCGACTTGGTCAGCACGTTCTGGACGCCGCACGATTCGACGACCGCCCGTACGCCGGCGCCCGCGATGATGCCGGTGCCATCAGGCGCCGGCTTGAGGAGCACCTGCCCGGCGCCGAAGCGGCCGAGCACCGGGTGCGGCACCGTCGTTCCGTTCAGCGGCACGCGGATCAGCGACTTCTTCGCCGCCTCGATGCCTTTCTTGATCGCCGACGGCACTTCCTTCGCCTTGCCGACGCCAAAGCCTACGACACCACGGCCGTCGCCGACGACGACGAGCGCGCTGAAGCTCAGATTCTTGCCGCCCTTGACGACCTTCGTGACACGGCTGATGTTGACGACCGTGTCCTTGAGGTCCAGCTGCGAGGCGTCGATCTTTTCGCGAGTCTCAATCATGTGTTTCTAGCTTCCTAAAACTCGAGTCCTGCTTCCCGCGCCGCTTCCGCGACCGCGCGGATGCGCCCGTGATAGAGGTATCCGCCGCGGTCGAACACGACGCGCTTGATGCCCTTGGCGATCAGCCGCTCGGCGATCGTCTTCCCGAGCGCCAGCGCCCCCGTCCGGTTGCCGCCGCGCACCGACTGCCCCTTGAGCGCCGGCTCCGTGCTCGCTGCCGACGCGATCGTGGTTCCACTCATGTCGTCGATGACCTGGGCGTAGATGTGCGAGACGCTGCGAAACACGCGGAGCCGCGGCCGTTCCGCCGTGCCCGAGATCCGCTTCCGCTGTCTCAGCGCAATCCGCTTACGCCGGTCTTTTGTCGTATTGATCTTCATCGTCAGTTCCAATCGTCAATCGGCAATCGGCAATCGGCAATCCGTCAATCCGTCAATCGGCAATCGCCAATCGACATTCGCCAATCTACTTGGCTCCCGTCTTCCCGGCCTTCTTCTTCAGCACTTCACCCGTGTAGCGGACGCCCTTCTGCTTGTAGGGATCCGGCTTCCGGAGGCGCCGGATGTTCGCGGCCACCTGGCCCACCGCCTGCCGGTCGATGCCGGTGACCGTGATGTGCGTCTGCTTCTCGACCGCGACGTCGATCCCCTGCGGGACGTCGAAGACGACAGGGTGCGAATAGCCGAGCGCGAAGTGCACCTGCTTCCCCTTGAGCTCGGCGCGATAGCCGACGCCGACGATGTCGAGCTCCTTCTTGAAGCCCTCTGTCACGCCGCGCACCGCATTGGCGACCAGGCTGCGCGCCAAGCCGTGGAACTTGCCCAGATCCGGGTCCTCACGCATCGTGCGCGCGTGCAGCTGGTCACCATCGAGCTGGAAATCGATGCCTTCAGGCAGCGCCTGGCGCAGCTTGCCCTTCGGTCCCTGAACTTCGACAACCCCGGGCTGGACGTCGATCTTGACGCCCTTCGGGATCGGAATGATTTTCTTGCCGATTCTTGACATGACTTTTGGCTTTCAGCTCTCAGCGTTCAGCTACCAGCGAGCTCTCAGCTGAGAGCTGACGGCTGATAGCTACCAAACATTACAGAGCACTTCACCGCCGACCCCGGCGCGGATCGCTTCGCGACCTGTCATCACGCCGCGCGAGGTCGTCAGGATGCTGGTGCCGAGCCCGGCCAGCACGTCCGGCACGGCTTCGCGGCCGAAGTAGACGCGGCGGCCGGGGCGGCTCACACGCTCGATGCCGGTGATCACGCGCTCGCCGCGCGGCCCGTACTTGAGCGTCACGCGAAGCTGCGCCTGCACACGCTCGCCGGTCTCGGCCTCGAGCACCTTGAACCCCTGGATATAACCCTCGCTCTCGAGGATCTTCGCGATTTCCACTTTCAGCCGCGATGACGGCATATCGACGCGAGTCTTGCGTGCGAGTGTCGCATTGCGGAGCCGCGCGAGCATGTCTGCGATGGGATCGGTCATATTTCTCTAGCTCTCAGCTTTCAGCTATCAGCTTTTCTTGTGTCAGCTCCGGCCTCTCCTTCAGATCTGCTGAAGGCTGACGGCTGCAAGCTGACAGCTTGCCCTTACCAGCTGCTCTTCGTGACCCCGGCGATGTCACCCTCATGCGCCAGCTTGCGGAAACAGAGGCGGCAGAGGGCGAACTTGCGCATGTAGGCCCGCGGGCGGCCGCACCGCTTGCAGCGGTTGCGCAGCCGGATCTTGAACTTCGGCGTCTTTGCTTCTTTCGCGATTTTTGCTGTCGTGGCCATATTCGTTTACCGTGTTGCTCCGTGTTGCACCGCGGCCCGTGTTGCTGCGTGTTGCACCTGGCCCGTGTTGCACCGTGGCTACTGCTGCGTGCGGAACGGCATGCCGAGCAGCTGCAGCAGCTTGCGCGACTCCTCGTCGCTTTTTGCCGTGGTCACCACCGAGATGTTCATACCGCGCGCCTTGTCGACCTTCATGTAGTCGATTTCGGGGAACAGCAGCTGGTCCTTCAGGCCGAGCGTGTAGTTGCCGCGGCCGTCGAACCCGCGCGGCGAGACGCCGCGGAAGTCGCGGACGCGGGGCAGCGCGACGGCGATCAGCCGGTCGAGAAAATCCCACATGCGCTCGCCGCGCAGCGTGACCATCGTGCCGATCGGCATCCCTTTCCGGAGCTTGAACTGCGCGATCGATTTCTTCGCCCGCGTGACGACCGGCTTCTGGCCGGTGATCCGCGCCAGCTCGTCGGCGCCGGTGTCGGCGATCTTCGCGTTCTGCGTCGCCTCCCCGAGGCCCATGTTGACGACGATCTTCTCGATCTTCGGGACCGCCATCACGTTCGTGTAGCCGAATTCCTTCCGGAGCGCCGGGGCCACTTCCTTCTCGTACCGTTCTCTCAGGCGGCTCATTTGTCTACCACTCCCTCGCACTTCCGGCAGACGCGTACTTTCCGGCCGTCACCGAGGATCTTCTTGCCAAGGCGCGTCGGCTTGCCGCACTCGGGGCAGAGCAGCTGCACGTTCGAGGCATGCAGCGGCGCCTCGCGCTCGACCAGGCCTCCCTTGATGTTCCGCTGCGGATTCGCCTTCGTGTGGCGCTTGATGATGTTCACGCCCTCGACGATCAGGCGGTTCTTGTCCGGGACGACGCGAAGCACGCGGCCGCGCTTGCCACGGTCCTTCCCCGTCATCACCACGACGTTGTCGTTCTTGCGAATCGGTGTTGCTAGCCTAGACATCGTTGAATCCTGAAATCGCGCGCCCTACAGTACTTCCGGTGCGAGCGAAATGATTTTCATGAACCGCCGTTCGCGCAGCTCACGGGCGACGGGACCGAACACGCGCGTCCCGACCGGTTCGTTCTGGTCGTTGACGAGCACGGCCGCGTTCCGGTCGAAGCGGATGTAGCTGCCGTCCTTGCGCCGCTGCTCCTTGCGCGTGCGCACGATCACGGCCTTCACGACCTGCCCCTTCTTCACGGTGCCGTCCGGGGTCGCTTCCTTCACCGACGCGGTGACCAGGTCCCCCAGCCGCGCGTACCGGCCCGTCGAACCGCCGATCGCGTTGATCACCGCGATCTTGCGTGCGCCGGAGTTGTCGGCCACGTCGAGAATCGATCGCATCTGGACCATGGCTAGATCTCCTTTGCTTTCTCGACGACGCTCGTCACGACCCAGCGCTTGCGCCGGCTGAGCGGGCGGCTTTCGGCGATCGCGACGCGATCCCCGACCTTCGCCTCGTTCTTCTCGTCATGGGCGAGAAACGTCGACGTGCGCCGCTGCGACTTGCCGTACAACGGGTCGCGCACCTGGCGCTCGATCGCCACCTTCACCGTCTTGTCCATCTTGTCGCTGACGACGACGCCAGTGACGGGTGCCTTGGTTGCCATTTACGCCGTCTCCTTCTCGCGCAGGACCGTCTTGATGCGCGCGAGGTCGCGCCGCAGTTGCTTGAGCTTGGGCGCCGCTTCGACCTGCCCCATCGATTTCTGAATCCGCAGGCGGAACATCTGATCGTCCATGTCCTTCTCGCGCTGCCGCAGCTCATCGACCGCCAGGTCGCGGATCTCCGTCACCGTCATGACGCCCTCTCCTCGGCGTACCGGGTTGCAAACTTGGTCTTGATCGGGAGCTTCGCGGCCGCCAGGCGCATCGCTTCGCGCGCGTCGGTTTCGTTGACCCCCTCCATCTCGAACAGGATCCGCCCCGGCCGGACGACGCACACCCACCCTTCGGGTGATCCCTTGCCCTTGCCCATGCGCGTCTCCTGCGGCTTCTTGGTGATCGGCTTGTCCGGGAACACCCGGATCCAGATCTTGCCGCCGCGCTTGATGAACCGGGTCATCGCGACGCGCGCCGCCTCGATCTGCCGGTCGGTCAGCCAGCACGGCTCGAGCGCCTTCAGTCCGTAGTCGCCGAACGACACGTCGGAACCCCGCCACGCCTTGCCCGCCATGCGGCCGCGCTGCTGTTTCCGATACTTGACCTTCTTCGGCATCAACATGTTGCTTGTTCCTTGTAGCTTTCAGCTGCCAGCTCTCAGCTGTCAGCTCTTTCAGCTTGTCTGGAAGCTGGAAGCTTGCCTACGCCCTTACTGCCCTTCGGGGCGTTCTGTAATCCTCTTCGCGCCCGATGCGCGGGACGAGACGCTCACCCTTGTAGAGCCACACCTTGACGCCGATCGCGCCGTAGGTCGTGAACGCTTCGGCAAACCCGTAATCGATGTCCGCCCGGAGCGTCTGCAGCGGCAACTGGCCGTGCAGGTACCACTCGGAACGCGCGATCTCCGCGCCGTTCAGCCGTCCGGACACGCGGATCTTGATGCCGCGCGCGCCGAAGCGCAGCGCCGACTCGACTGCCTTGCGCATCGCGCGGCGGAATGCCACGCGCTTTTCGAGCTGCATGCCGACCGACTCGGCGATCAGCTGGGCATCGAGCTCCGGCTTCTGGATCTCCTGGATGTTGATGAAGACCTCGCGGTTGGTCTTCTTCTGGATCTCCTGCTTCAGCTTGTCGACTTCCGTCCCCTTGCGGCCGATGATGATGCCCGGACGCGAGGTGTGGATATCGATCTTCAGCTTGTTGGCGGCCCGCTCGATTTCGATCTTCGAGACCCCGGCATGTGCGAAGCGCTTCTTGAGCGAGTCACGCAGCTTCAGGTCCTCGTGCAGCAGCTTCGCGTAGTCCTTGTCGGCATACCACCGCGAGCGCCACGTCTTGTTGAACCCGAGCCGGAAGCCGTGCGGATGAACTTTCTGTCCCAATGCAGTCTCCTAAGTTCTGGACGCGGCCGCTTTCGTGCGGCGCCGTGTCACCCTGCTCTTGCCGCTGCCGCCCGCCGTCTTGGCCTTCGGCTTGGCGCCGCGGGCGCGCTTCGGCGCTCCCTCGGCCCGCGCCGCGGTCACTTTCGACGGGCGCTCGGTGACCTGCACGGTCAGGTGCGCCGTGCGTTTGACGACGCGGAAGGCACGGCCCATCGGGGCCGGCCGGATCCGCTTCTGCGACGGCCCCTGGTTCGCGTAGCACGCGTCCACGAACAGCCGCTCGACGTCGCCGCCGAAGCCTTCCTTCTGGGTCGCGTTGGCGATCGCGGACCGCAGGACCTTCGCGATGTCGCGCGCCACGCCCTTGCGCGCGAACTTCAACGTCGCGAGCGCCGCGTTCACATCACGGCCGCGAATCAGGTCGAGCACCAGCCCCGCCTTCTGCGCGGAGGTGCGGATGTACTTTGCCGTTGCGTGTGCCTGAACTGCCATGGCTACGCCTTTGCCGGAGCGGCGGCCGGGGCCACCGAGGCCGCCTTGTCGCTCTTGGTCGTGTGTCCCTTGAACTGCCGCGTCGGCGCGAACTCGCCCAGCTTGTGCCCGACCATGTTCTCGGTGATGTACACAGGAATGAACTTGCGGCCGTTGTGCACGGCGATTGTGTGACCCACCATCTCGGGAATCACCGTCGAGCGCCGCGACCAGGTCTTGACGACTTTCTTGTCGTTCGACCGGTTCATCACCTCGATTTTCTCGAGGAGCGGCACGTCGACGAAGGGACCCTTTTTCAGTGATCTGCCCATTACTTCTTTCTCCGCTGGACGATGAACCGGTCGGTCGACTTACTGTTGCGCGTCTTGAACCCCTTGGTCGGGACGCCCCACGGCGACACCGGGTGCCGTCCGCCAGAGGTCTTGCCTTCACCGCCGCCAAGCGGATGGTCCACGGGGTTCATCGCGACACCACGGACGTGCGGGCGCTTGCCGAGCCAGCGGCTGCGGCCGGCCTTGCCGATCGACACGTTCTCGTGGTCGACGTTACCGACCTGTCCGATGGTCGCCAGGCAATCGATGTTGATCTTGCGGATCTCCCCCGAGGGCATCTTGACCGACGCGTAGTCCCCTTCTTTCGCGACCAGCTGCACCGAGGATCCGGCGCTGCGCGCGATCTGTCCGCCTTTGCCCGGCTTGAGTTCGACGTTGTGAATCTGCGTGCCGAGCGGAATGTTCTTGAGCGGCAGCGCGTTCCCCGGGAGGATGTCCACGCCTTCGCCGGCGACGATCGTGTCTCCCACCTTGAGGCCGAGCGGCTGCAGGATGTAGCGCTTCTCACCATCCGCATACGTCAACAACGCAATCCGCGACGAGCGGTTCGGGTCGTACTCGATGGTCGACACCGTGGCCGGGATATTCCGCTTGTCGCGCTTGAAGTCAATGATCCGGTAATTGCGCTTGTGCCCGCCGCCGCGCCACCAGATGGTCAGCTCGCCGTGGTTGTTCCGCCCGCCGCTCTTGCGCAACGGCTCGATCAGCGGCTTGTGCGGCTCGGTGGTCGTGATGTCGTCGAAAGTCTGGACGGTCTGGAACCGCCGCGCCGGCGACGTCGGCTTGTATTTGCGTATTGGCATCGTCGTCGTCCTTATGCGCCTTCCAGGAACTCAGGGATCTTCTCGCCATCCTTGAGCTTCACGTAGGCCTTCTTCCAGTCGGACCGCTGCCCGATGAACCGCCCCTGGCGCTTGAACTTGCCGTGCGACAGCGAGGTCCGGACCGTCTCGACCTTCGAGCCCAGAAGCTTTTCCACGGCGCGCTTGATATCGATCTTCGTCGCGCCCGAGGCAACCTCGAAGACCACCGTCCGGGTCGCTTCGCGCGCCAGCGTCGTCTTCTCGGTGATCAGCGGGCGCTTGATGACGTCTGTGATTTTCATAGCTATCAGCTTTCAGCTGTCAGCTATCAGCTCGTGCTATCTCCGGCATCCCCGGCTGATAGCTGAGAGCTGATGGCTGAGAGCTACCCCAGTGCTTCCTGCAGCTTCTCGAGCGCCTCGCGCGTCGCGATGACGTGGGCGGTGTCGACGATGTCGCGCGCCGTGACCCGCGCGCTGGCCACCACCTTGACGCCCGTGATGTTCCGTACCGACAGCGCGAACGCGTCCTCCGGCTTGACATCGATCAGCAGCGTCTTGCCAGTGACGCCGAGCCGCTTCAGGAACTCCGCCGACGACTTCGTTTTCCGGTCCTCAGACGTCAGCCGATCGATCACGATCAGCGCGCCGTCCTGTGCCTTCGCGGCCAGCGCCGCGCGCAGCGCGCCGCGGCGAACCTTTTTCGGGAGGTCGAACGCGTAGCTGCGCGGCTGGGGACCGAAGACGGTGCCACCCTTCCGCCACAGCGGCGTACGGCTCGACCCGACCTGCGGACGGCCGGTGCCCTTCTGCTTGTACGGCTTGATGCCACCGCCGCTGACGAGCGCGCGGTTCTTCGTCATGTGCGTGCCGCGCCGCTCGGACGCGTTCTGCTGCACGACCGACTCCCAGATCAGATCCGTTTTCACGCGGCCGCCGAACAGCTCGTCGTTCAGCTCCAGCGCGCCGATCTTTTCGTTCTGTCCGTTGACGATGTCGAGTTTCATAGGCTACTTCTTCGCCTTCACCGGCTTCTTCGCGATCGAGACCTTGCCGGCCTTTTCGGCCTGCACCTGCGGCTCCGGCTTCGCCGTCAGCGCCTTGCGGACGACAACGTACCCGCCGGGCGCCCCCGGGATGGCGCCGCGGACCACCAGCAGGTGGTTCTCGGCGTCGATCTGGACGATCTTCAGGTTGCGCACCGTCACGCGATCGCCACCCATCCGCCCCGGCATGCGCATCCCCTTGATGACTCGCGAGGGATACGACGAGGCGCCGATCGAACCCGGCGCGCGATGGAACATCGAGCCGTGGGACCCCGCGCCGCCGCGGAAGTTGTGGCGCTTCATGACGCCCTGGAAGCCCTTGCCCCGGCTCACGCCGATCACATCCACGCGATCGCCGTTGTTGAACACCGTGTTGACGAGAATCTGCTCGCCGGCCTTGGGCGCTTCCGCGCCCTTGGCGACCGTCAGCTCGCGACGGATGCGGGTCGGAGGCACGCCGGCCTTCTTGTAGTGCCCCGACTGCGGCTTGTTGGCGCGCGCGGGACGGCCCTCCACGAGGCCGACCTGCACGGACTCGTAGCCGTCAGTCTGCGCCGTCTTCATCTGCGTGACGACGCAGGGGCCGGCCTTGATGACCGTCGCCGGCGTCACGGTGCCGTCGGGGGCGAAGACCTGCGTCATGCCAACTTTTTTGCCGAGGATGCCTGTAACCATAGCTTTCAGCTCTTAGCCGTCAGCTCTCAGCCGTCGTCTGCCTGCCGTTCTCCTGGCTGACAGCTGACAGCTGATCGCTTCTATTTGTGTTCCTTCCCGAACGCCTTGATCTCCACATCGACACCGGCCGGCAGATCGAGCTTCATCAGCGCGTCCACGGTCTGCGGCGTCGGTTCGAAAATGTCGATCAGACGCTTGTGCGTCCGCAGCTCGAACTGTTCGCGCGACTTCTTGTCGACGTGCGGCGAGCGGA
>JACDCA010000452.1 GCA_013694635.1 Acidobacteriota bacterium
ACCGAGCCGCGTTCACATCGCCATCGATTCGGAGGCCGGACGGATCACGCGCGTCCGGGTCGGGGGGGAGTCGGTGCTCGTCGGAGAGGGGAGCCTCCGTGTCTGACGGAGGGGACGGAGGGGAAACACAAACGGAGAAACGGAGGAACGGAGAAAACACGACTTTTTAGAAAACGCTTCGAGAGCTCGATGCTGGTTCCTCCGTCCCCTTCGTTACCTGAAAAAAGGCACTCCGTTCCCTCCGTCCCCTCCGTCGGTCGGGCGCGTCCAGCTGAGGTAGGATTGCCAAAGGCCTAACGCTTTGAATCGTGCACGGACACCGGACCGTTGATCGTGGAAACTCGGACGATGATGGGGTCGGGGCCAACGCGCAGGGTCCGCGAGCTGCCGGTCCAATCGCCGGCGCCGCGGCATGCGGCGGCGCGACAGTCCCACGGTGAGCCGCCTCTGGACGAGATCTCCACGCCCGACCGGTAATCGGACGGCATGATCACCTGCAGTGGCCCGCTGTTCGCACGGGCTTCGAGCTTTCCTTCCCACCGCGTGCCTTTGAGGACGATAGAGATCGGCCCGTTCATCGTGACGGCGTCGATGTCCCCCCGAGTGCCGCTCACGCTGATGGGACCATTGGAGGCGCGCGCCGTCACCTGCCCGTTCACATCGTCCACTGCGATCGGACCGTTGGCCGCACGGGCGGTGAATTTGCCGGACACGCCGCTGATGCTGATCGGACCGTTCGTGGTCTCAGCATCGACGGATCCGCCGTCCGGTACTTCGACGACGATCTGGACGCTCCAGCTCCTGGCCGGCTGCGCGAGATTCTCGACGGTCACCTGATTGCCCTTGATGGTGAGGCGCACGGCATCGGCGAGTCGCTGCGCCCCCGCTTTGTCCGATGCGCCCGCCGCGATGCACGCAGTGATCGAATACTCGCGTCCGGCCCCTTTCTCGATCTGGACGCCCCCGTTGCCCGGGGGCCGGACCTCGAGGGTTCCCACTGACATCGGAACCTTCGCGTGCTGCGTGGCCCTCCCGACGGCGAAGTCTCCGAACATCATGGTGAGCCGCTCGCAGTCGGCGGCCTCGAGCGACACGACGCTTCGCGACTGAAACGCCATCGGGGCCGCCAGCGCGGCCGTAATCATGGCCAGCGCGGCCGCCATTCGAGCTCTCATGAATTGCACCTCGATGGTTTGACGGCGGCCGCGGGCAACGGTTGACCGCGAGAACAAAAAGGGCACCCGGTTCTCTGGTGCCCCTTCTGAGTTACGGCAGCGTTCAGCCCTAAAGGCTGGACTACTTGATAAAGAGCATCTCCCGGTATGTCGGAAACGGCCAGACGTCGTGCGGGACGATGCATTCGAGGCTGTCGCCGGTCTCCCGGAGCGCTTCCATGGCGGGGACGACCTTGTCGCGGAAGTATTTCGCGTGCTTCTCGGCGTTCCCGTTGCCCTCGTGCTCGAGCAGTTTCTGCAGCTGATCGACGCGCACTTTGGCCTCGTCGGTGAGCAGGCACAAATCATCCAGCGCGCGGCGTGTTTCCTTGGCCGAGGCACCCGCCGTCTTCACCGCCGCCACACTCTGCGCGAGATCGGTCTGGTAGCGGTACGCGGCCGGAAGGATGTAGCGATTTGCCATCAGCACCATGAGCTGTGCCTCGACGTTGAGCGACTTGTTGTATTGCTCGACGGCGACTTCGTACCGCGCGTGGAGCTCGCGCTCGTTCAGCACGCCGTACTTCTCGAACGTCTTGATCACCTCGGGCTTCAGCGCTTCGGCGTAGGCGTCGACCGATGTCCGGTGGTTCAGCAGCCCGCGTTTCGCCGCCTCCTTCTGCCAGTCGTCCGAATATCCGTTGCCGTTGAAGATGATCCGCTTGTTCTCCTTCACGAGTTTCACGAGCAGCAGCTTGACCGCCGCCTGGAGCTTCTTGCCCTCCTTCAGGCTCTTCTCGAGCTCCGTCGCGCAATAGTCCAGCGACTCGGTCACGGCGAGGTTGAGGACGACGTTTGGCAGGGCGATGCTCTGGTTCGACGAGACCGCGCGGAACTCGAACTTGTTGCCGGTGAACGCGAACGGGCTGGTCCGGTTGCGGTCGCCCGCGTCGCGCGGCAACTTCGGCAGGACGCTGACGCCGATGTCGAGGATCCCTCCGCTCTTCGTGGTCTTTGCGCTCCCCGCCTTCTCGATCTGCTGGAAGATGTCGGTCAGCATGTCGCCGAGAAAGATCGAGATGATTGCCGGCGGCGCTTCGTTCGCCCCGAGCCGGTGGTCGTTGCCCGCGCTCGCGATACTGAAGCGGAGGAGCCCCTGGAACTTGTTGACCGCGCGCATCACCGCGGCACAGAAGACCAGGAACTGGATGTTCTCGTGCGGCGTCTCCCCGGGGTTCAGCAGATTGTTCCCGAGCTCGTCGCTCATGCTCCAGTTCAGATGCTTGCCGGATCCGTTGACCCCTGCGAACGGCTTCTCGTGCATCAGACACGCGAGGCCGTACTTCGGCGCCATCCTCCGCAGCATCTCCATCGTCATCATCTGGTGATCGGTGGCGACGTTGGCATTCTCGAAAATCGGGGCAAGCTCGAACTGACCGGGCGCGACTTCGTTGTGACGCGTCTTGACCGGCACGCCGATGCGATAGAGCTCGCGCTCGACTTCCATCATGAAGGCGAGAACGCGCTCGGGGATCGCCCCGAAGTAGTGATCCTCCATCTCCTGCCCCTTTGGAGGGCGGGCGCCGAACAGCGTGCGTCCTGCGTTGATGAGGTCGGGACGGTTGAAGTAGAACTGGCGATCCACGAGGAAGTACTCCTGCTCCGGACCACAGGTGGTGCTGACGCGCTGTGCCTTCGATCCGAACAGGCGAAGGATGCGGACGGCCTGCTTCGAGAGCGACTCCATTGAACGCAGGAGCGGCGTTTTCTTGTCGAGCGCGTCCCCGGTCCAACTCACGAACGCGGTCGGGATCACCAGCGTCGTGCCGTGGGAGGTCGTCAGCAGCCATGGCGGGCTGGTGGGATCCCATGCGGTGTAACCGCGCGCTTCGAACGTTGACCGCATGCCGCCGGACGGGAAACTCGAAGCGTCGGGCTCACCTTTGACGAGCTCCTTGCCGCTGAACTCGGCGACCGCCCGCCCGTCGGCCGACGGGGACAGAAACGAATCGTGCTTCTCTGCGGTGATGCCGGTCAGCGGCTGGAACCAGTGCGTGTAATGCGTCGCGCCGTGCTCGACGGCCCAGTCTTTCAGCGCGCTGGCAATGATGTCGGCGATCGCCGGATCGATGGACTCACCGTGAGCGACTGCACGCCGCAGCGCACGATACACGTCTCGCGGAAGCCGTGCACGCTGGACTTCTTCATTGAATGTCAGGGAGCCGAACTCCTCCGACGCCTTGCGGCTGGTCTGCGCGTTGCGCGAGCCAAGAGACATGCCCCAGTTGGCAATGCCACGGATTGCTTCATCGGTCGTTGCGGCGGAACTCATCGGGTGGTTTCCTTTCACGAGTGCGATCGGCGGGATGTGCATGAAGCGACATTATGAGCGCCGTCCTCTTCCGCTTCAAGAGTAAAACGCGTCCTTCTTGGGATTTTATTGTCTATATACTTAACATTGTGAAACATATTCAGGACTACTACGCTGCAATTCTGGGGGAATTCGAACTGGTTGTCCTGCTGACGCTTCTGCGGCTCGGCAACGGCACGTGGGGCGCAGCGATCCGTCGCGATATCCAGGAGAAAACGACCCGCGAACTTCCGGTGAGCGTTGTCTACGTTACGCTTCAGCGGCTGGAGAAAAAGGGAATGGTCCGGTCGTATGTCGGCAACCCGTCAGCGGAGCGCGGCGGGCGGCGCCGCCGCCATTACCTGATAGATGCGGCCGGAGAGCAGGCGCTCGGACGTTCGTTTCGCTCGTTCAGGACGCTCACGCAGGGGCTGGAACAGCGTCTGGAGTCACTTTAGGGGGATCGACATACCGTCGCGCAGAACACTCACCTTCAGATTGATTGCTGCGCTGACTGTCCCGGGCGCCAGCTTCTCCACTCTCGCCTTCCGTGCATCGACGACGACGACGGCGCTGCTGCCGGCCACGTCGAGCCGCGCGCCGATGAGGAAGACGGCGGTGCCTTCGTCAACGCCGCACCGATCAGGGTGGGACGATCGAGCACGGCGCTGAGCACCCGGTTGTGCTGTTCATGCCTCGGGATTCTACGAGGGACCTGGGAGTTGGCCGTTAGGAGTTAGAAGTTGACATGACGAAGCTAACCGATGTATCCCATAGAACGTCTATGGGAAAGAAACGTACGGACCGTCAGGAGCTTCTGCCGGGAACGCTGGACATGCTCATCCTCAAGACACTCTCACGCCAGGTGATGCACGGGTACGGCATTGCCGATCACATTCGCCAGGTGTCGGCGGAAGTGCTCAAAGTGGAAGAGGGCTCACTCTACCCGGCGCTCCAACGACTCCAGCTGCAGGGGTTGATCGCGTCCGAGTGGGGGTACTCGGCCAATAACCGGCGGGCGCGGTATTACAGGCTCACCGCGGCGGGACGGCGTCAACTCGGAGAGACCGAAACGAGCTTCGGACGGCTGATCGACGCGATCGCGCGCGTCATGAAACCGGCGACCTGACGTCCCATGACCTTTCGAGGGAAAGCGGCGGCATTCGTCAGGCGCGCCCGGGCCGCGCTTTCGAGATCACGGCTCGATCGCGAGCTGCGTGAAGAGATGGCGCACCACGTGGAGTTACGGCGCCAGCAGCTCATTGCCGACGGCGTTGATCCGCGTCTGGCAGCCCGCGAGGCCCGGCGTTCGTTCGGCAACCCGGGGGTCATCGCGGAACGCACGCGTGACGTCAGGAGCTTCGTATCGCTGGACGACTTGCTGCAGGACGTCCGGTTCGGCGCGCGCCTGCTGCGACGGACGCCGCTGTTCACGGCGGTCGCCGTCCTTTCGCTCGCCACCGGTCTCGGTTCCGCCGTAGCCGTGTTCAACGTGGCGGACGCCGTGCTGTTCCGTCCGCTCGAAGTCCGCGATCCGGGCC
>JACDCA010000456.1 GCA_013694635.1 Acidobacteriota bacterium
GGGGAATGTCAAGGCGGAGGACCGCGAAGAGCTGGAAAAAACCGGCGACTACATCAAGGACGAGAAACACAAGACCGTGACGCTGACCGAGAGCGGCATGGCCAAGGCGGAAAACCTACTGGCCCACCGGCTGCAGCCCGGCGGCCTGTACGACCCGGTGAACATGCCGCTGCTGCACCACATCCACCAGGGGCTTCGCGCGCACACGCTCTTCCGGCTGGACGTGGACTACATGATCAAGGACGGCGGCGTCGTCATTGTGGACGAGTTCACCGGACGGCTGATGCCCGGCCGGCGGTGGAGCGACGGGCTGCATCAGGCGGTCGAAGCCAAGGAGAAGGTGAAGATCGAGCGCGAGAACCAGACGCTCGCAACGGTCACCTTCCAGAACTACTTCCGCAAGTACGGAAAGCTCGCGGGCATGACCGGCACGGCCGATACCGAAGCCGTGGAATTCAACAAGATCTACAAGCTGGACGTCATGGTCATGCCGACCAACCGTCCACTGCGGCGTGTCGAGGAGCCGGACACCGTCTACAGGACTGAACGCGAGAAGTACGAAGCGATCGTCACTGACATCATCGAGAAGCAGACAGAAGGCCGCCCGGTACTGGTGGGCACGGTCTCGATCGAGAAGTCGGAGCGGCTGTCGAAACTCCTCAAACTGCGCGGTATCCGGCACGTCGTGCTCAATGCCAAGTACCACGCGCAGGAAGCGGAGATCGTCGCGCAGGCAGGACGAAAGGACACCGTCACGATCGCGACCAACATGGCCGGTCGCGGCACCGACATTCTGCTCGGCGGCAACCCCGAGTACATCGCCCGCCAGCAGTCGCTCGGCGACGAGCTCGCCGAGAAACTTCCCAGAAGCGAAGCGAAGTTCGTCGACGACGAGGAGTTCGTTTACTTCTTTCACCTCGACAACTACTTCCGCGTGAAGCGACCCGACTACGAGCGGCTCTTCGAAGCGCACAAGCGGATCACCGATGCGGAGCACGACGAGGTCGTCAACGTCGGCGGCCTGCACATCATCGCCACCGAGCGGCACGAAGCGCGGCGCATCGACAACCAGCTGCGCGGCCGCGCCGGCCGCCAGGGAGATCCCGGCTCCTCGCGCTTCTACCTCTCGCTCTAAGACGATCTGATGCGGATCTTCGGATCGGACCGGATCTCCGGCCTGATGCAGCGGCTCGGAATGGAAGAAGGCGTGCCGATCGAGCACGGCATGGTCACGCGCGCGATCGAGCGCGCCCAGAAGCAGGTCGAAGCGCAGAACTTCTCGGTCCGCAAGCACCTGCTCGAATACGACGACGTGATGAACAAGCAGCGCGAAAGCGTCTACGCGCTGCGCCGCCAGTTGCTCGAAGGCAAGATCCAGTTCGAAGGTGAAAGCGGTGAGCCGGCTGAAGAGGTCGAGAGCCGCGAGTACCTGATCACGCTCGCCGAGGATCTTCTGCAGGGTATCGCCGAGACCTACGCCGGGCGCGAGGTCGATCAGGAGGAGCGCGATTACGGCGCCTTGAAAATTGCCGTGGGCGAAATCTACGGCATCGACCCGGTGGAGCTCGACGCGGCTGACATCGACGGGGCTTCGGCCGAGCAGGTGACCGACGCGCTGTGGCCGCTCGTGCTCAAGAAGTACGAGGCGAAGGAAACGCTCGTGCCGGTCGATATCCTCCGCCGCGTCGAGCGCGACATCATGCTGCAGATCGTCGACGCGCAGTGGAAGGACCACCTGTACAGCCTCGACCACCTGAAGGAAGGCATCGGCCTTCGGGGCTACGGGCAGAAGGATCCGCTCGTCGAATACAAGAAGGAGAGCTACGCGCTCTTCAAGGCGATGCAGGACCGGATCGAGGAAGAAATCGTCCGCTACCTGTGGCGCCTGACCCCGGTGGTCGGGGACGGAGGCGAGGCCGACGGGACCGCCGTGGTGCGACGCCCCACGCCACCCCGCCGTCCGCCGCAGATCACCATGAGCGGACCCTCGACGTCCCCGGCGCCTTCGCCCTTTGGCGCCATCGGCAGCTCCAGCCCGTCGCCCGCGTCGCCGCGGCCGGTTCGCACGGGTGGAGACGACGTCGTGAAGCAGATCAGGCGCGACGAGCCGAAGGTCGGACGCAACGATCCGTGCCCGTGCGGCAGCGGCAAGAAATACAAGAAGTGTCACGGGGCCTGAAAAAAGGGGACGATGGAAAAAACCAGAACCGACGTCCTGAACACTGACCAGATCTCGGTCGGGCTCACGACCGCGCTGACCTTCGACGACGTCCTCCTGGTGCCCCGGCATTCACAGGTCCTCCCGAGCGCCGTGGACGTCTCGTCACGGCTTACCCGCAATATCCGCGTGAACGTCCCGCTCCTCAGCGCCGCCATGGATACGGTCACCGAATCCAGGCTCGCCATCGCGATGGCCCAGCAGGGGGGCATCGGGATCATCCACAAGAACCTCACGGCCGAAGAGCAGGCGTCGGAAGTGGATCGCGTCAAACGCTCGGAGAGCGGAATGATCGTGGATCCGATCACACTCTCTTCGCACAACCGCATTTTCGAAGCGCTCGCGCTGATGAAGAAGTACCGGATCTCGGGTGTGCCGATCACCGAAGACGGCAGCAAGGAAGGGCGTCTGGTCGGCATCCTGACCAACCGCGACCTGCGTTTCGAGTCGACCCTCGAGCGTCCGATCGCCGACATCATGACGCGCGATCCGCTGTTCACGGTGCCGGTCGGCACGACCCTGGAACAGGCGCGCGAATTCCTCCATCGCCACAAGGTCGAAAAACTGCTGGTCGTCGACGACCGGTTCATGCTCAAGGGGCTGATCACGGTCAAAGACATCCAGAAGATGATCACGTATCCGAACGCGTGCAAGGACAGTCTCGGACGGCTGCGTGTCGGCGCGGCAATCGGCGTCGGCAAGGATTCCCTGCAGCGCGCCGCCGCACTGGTCACCGCTGGCGTCGACATCCTCGTGATCGATACCGCGCACGGCCACTCGCAGGGAGTCCTCGACATGGTTCGGCGCGCCCGCCGCGAGTACCCGAACGTGGATCTAATCGCTGGCAACGTCGCAACCGGCGAAGCCACGGAAGCCCTGATCGATCTCGGGGTCGACGCGGTCAAGGTGGGGATCGGCGCCGGTTCCATCTGCACGACCCGGGTGGTTGCAGGCATCGGCGTACCGATGATCACGGCGGTCGCCGAGTGCGCTCGCGTGGCGTCGCGTCAGAAAGTCCCGGTGATCGCCGACGGCGGTATCCGGTACTCGGGAGACATCACGAAAGCGATCGCGGTCGGGGCGAACACGGTGATGATCGGCAGCCTCTTCGCAGGCACCGACGAGAGCCCCGGCGAGATGATTCTCTACCAGGGCCGCAGCTTCAAGGAGTACCGGGGCATGGGCTCGCTCGGCGCGATGCGCCGCGGCAGCCGGGACCGCTACTTCCAGGACGAGTTCGACCTCGAGGCCAATCCCGAGGCCGGCGAGAAGCTGGTGCCGGAGGGGATCGAGGGTCGTGTCGCGCACAAAGGGTCGGTGGCAGCCATGATTCACCAGCTGACGGGCGGCTTGCGCGCCGGCATGGGCTATTGCGGCACGCCGGACATTCCGACGCTGCAGCGTGAAGCGCGACTCATCCGCATCACTCCAGCGGGCCACCGTGAAAGCCACGTCCACGACGTGATCATCACCAAGGAAGCACCGAACTATCGCGTCGAGTAGCGTCCGCCCCGGCTCGCCGCCGTTAACATTTCAGACGGCGGCTCGTCTTAAGAGCCATGACTACACGCCTGATCGTTCCACTCGTCACGCTGTTCATCACCATGGCAACCCTGTCCGCGCAGGATGTGCAGTACATCCGCGCGGTCGAGCAGTCGCAGAAACAGCGCCCCGCGACCATCACTTCCGCCGCGCGCC
>JACDCA010000469.1 GCA_013694635.1 Acidobacteriota bacterium
CACTTACACCGAGTTCGGGCCCGGTGGGTATGGGCTGGGCGTGGCGGTCCGCAGCTACCGCGGCCACAAGCACGTGAGCCACACCGGCGGCATCGACGGCTTCATCTCGTCGATGTCGTGGCTGCCGCACGACCGGCTGGGCATTGTCGTGCTGACGAATTTCTCCGGCGTGAACCCGGTGGCGGGTATGTTGGCCCAGAACCTGACGGATCGGCTGCTGGGGGTCGAGCCGGTGGACGTCGTCGCGCGCGCCAGGGAGGCACAGGCACGATCCGAGCGGCTCGGTACGGAGCGCGAGCGAAAAAAGGAAGCGGAGCGCATCCACGGCACCTCGCCGTCGCATCCGTTGGCCGATTACGCCGGCTCCTACGAACATCCCGGGTACGGCCTGATCACGATCGCCCACGACTCGGGACGCCTGACCCTGACCCTGGGTTCCGCGGTCACGACCTTCGAGCACTTTCATTACGATGTCTTCCGGGCAGTGAAAACCCCGGACACCAACGACTGGGATACGCGGATGCGGATGGTGTTCTCCTCCGGCGCCTCCGGAAGGATCGACACGGTGGGAGTACCGCTCGAAGCGTCGGGTCCTGATCTATTGTTCAAGCGCAAGCCGGCGGTGGCGGGCACGTCCAGCGCCGCGATGCGCTGAGCCGGGGACGGCGCCTCAGGCCGGCGGCGCGCAGGAGCACGGCACATTGAGTCTCCTGCCGGCGCTGAAAATCTCGACTGATGCTTGGATTGGGCACTGAACGCTGGTTCGTGAGCGTCAGCGTTTCCGTCGGGCGATCTCCCAGAAGTCGCGCGGACTCAGGATACGGATTCCTGCCTGACCGGCGGTCAGCTCGAGCAGATCGTCGTCGCCCGTCACGAGGACATCCGCGCGGGCATCCAGTGCAGACGCGAGCACCCAGCGGTCTGCCGGATCTCGCGCCGGCGCCGCCGCTGCGCGTGTCGGCCTTGCTACGACCTCCTGCTGTCGCAGAAAATCGATGATCGCGGACTCGTGTTCCGGAGGCAGCTTCAGTTTTCGCCGCAGCGCACGCTGGAGCTCCTCGAGAACAACTTCACCAATGAGGAGCCGGTGCTCGGCGAGCACATGTCGGAGAAGGTCCGCGCACAACCCTCGGGTAGCGAATGCGGCGACGAGGACGTTGGTGTCCAGAAACACTCTCACGAGATCGAGCGGAAGACATCCTCGTCTGTCAGGTAGCCGCGAGCCTCTGCGAAAGGCAACGTGCGCCGGCGCAGATCCTCGAATCCGACGAGCGCTACCTGCCGCCGCAATGCTTCGCGTACGATGTCGCTGCGCCGCTTGCCAGTCCGGCCGCAGAGATCATCCAGCAGTCTGCGGAGGTCGTCGTCGAGTCTGATGGTCAGGGTGTTTCCCAAGTGTTACAGTGTAACACGCGGTGCATTGTCGCGGCGCGGCACCGCGACGCGTGCAGAATCTGCGGACGTTCCTCGGATTCAAGCGGCGGACTCTGCGACGTCCCGGTATCGCCCCATAGAAACTCCCAGGTTCTCACCGGCCGATTGCTGGCGCGCCGATTGCCTCGAGCGTAGAATGGGCTCGTGCGCAAGGAGCATGTAGGGCATGGCGCACAAGACCGCGTCAGGATGAGGTACGACGATCTCCTGACCCTCCCGGATGATGGGCTCCGGCACGAGCTGATCGGCATCCCGCTGGAAGCCCTGTTCGAAATGCCCTGATGCGCCGTGCCGGCACCGGAGCGATGCGCCGCTTCTCATCGTCTGACGCCGTGCGATAGGAATTCGACCTATCCTTGCGAAGGTGAACCCCACATTCATCCCTCTTCCCGCCTATGAGGAATACCCGGTCGACGACATGCGGCGCCGCGCGGCCTGGTTCTGCCACGACATCAGCAGACGGCGAACGGTGCGCGACTTCTCGCCAAGGCCGGTTCCGCGCGACGTCATCGAGGATTGCCTGCGCGCGGCAGGGACCGCGCCGAGCGGGGCAAACCTGCAGCCCTGGCACTTCGTCGTGGTCGGCGACCCGGAGATCAAGCGGACGATTTGCCTCGGAGCCGAGAAGGAGGAATACGAGTTCTACCACCACAAGGCTCCGCAGGAGTGGCTCGACGCGCTGGCGCCGCTCGGGACCGACGAGCACAAGACGTTTCTCGAGACCGCACCGTATCTCATCGTGATCTTCGCCCAAAGCTACGGCGTGCTTCCCGACGGCAGGAAGGTCAAACACTACTACGCGCAGGAGTCGGTTGGGATCGCGACCGGGCTCCTGATCACCGCCATCCACCACGCGGGCCTGGTCTCGCTCACCCACACGCCCAGCCCGATGGGCTTCCTGAACGACATTCTCGGACGTCCCGCGCGAGAGCGCCCCTTCCTGATTCTTGTGGTTGGCTATCCGGCCGACGGGGCGAAGGTCCCGGCGATCACGAAGAAGCCGCTGGAGGAGATCGCGACCTTCGTCTGAGGGCGCGCTCTGCCGCGACGTCGGTTCAACACATCACGAGAAAAGCGGCTGAGACGACCCGCCGAATCCGATCTAACATGGCTCGAAGCGGCACGGGTCGCGCAGGAGGCGGATCGATGACCGATCACTATTACGACAAGCGCGATCTGGCAAAGTTTCCGGAAATCGGCCGGAACTGCCCGGATCTGTCGGCGAAGTTCTTCGAGTGGTATACCGCGGTGTTCGCCGACGGAGCGTTGTCGGCACGGGAGAAGTCGCTGATCGCTCTCGGCGTCGCCCACGCGGTCCAGTGTCCGTACTGCATCGACGCCTACAGCCGCGACGCGCTCGAGAAGGGGGCCGATCTCGATCAGATGACCGAAGCGGTGCACGTGTCCGCAGCGATCCGGGGCGGTGCATCGCTGGTCCACGGACTCCAGATGCGGACGCACGCAACGACGCTGGGCATGTGATGGGCGGCCGGGTTCTGACACTGGCGCAGGCCCGTTCACCGCTGGCCAGCGCAGCCGAACAACTGCGCGTGCTCGGACGCGTGCCGATCGCACACGGCTTCGACCAAGCGCTCGCGCCCGCGGGTCTCAGCCCCCTCACGGCAGGCGCGATTGACGTGCTGCAGATCAACGTCGGCAAGCTGTGCAACCAGACATGCCGCCACTGCCACGTCGATGCCGGACCCGATCGTCGTGAAGTGATGTCGCGCGAGACGATGGAGCTGTGTCTGCGCGCGCTGGACGGGTCGACGATTCCGACGGCGGATATCACCGGCGGAGCCCCGGAGCTGAACCCCGACTTCCGCTGGCTCGTCCACGAATGCACGGCACGCGGCAGGCACGTCATCGACCGGTGCAACCTCACGATTCTTCTGACGCCGGCGCATGCCGACCTGCCGCGGTTCTTCGCAGAGCATCGTGTCGAGCTGATCTGCTCGCTGCCTCACTACCGTGCGCCGAATACCGACGCGCAGCGCGGCGAAGGCGTGTTCGAGAAGTCTCTCGAGGCGCTTCGTCGACTGAACGTCGCCGGCTACGGAAACGGAACGTCAGGGCTGCGGCTGGTACTCGTCACCAACCCGGCCGGTGCGTTTCTGCCCGGGGGGCAGGCGTCACTCGAGGCGGAGTGGAAACGCGAAATGCTCAGGCGTTACGGCATCCGGTTCGATGCGCTGTTCTGTCTCACCAACATGCCGATCAGCCGCTATCTGGCCTGGCTGATCGAATCGGGCAACCTCGAGGGATACATGGAGCGGCTGGTCACGTCGTTCAACCCGGTCGCCGCACGCGGTGTCATGTGCAGGACGATGGTTTCAGTGGGGTGGGATGGCCGGCTGTACGACTGCGATTTCAACCAGATGCTCGAGCTCGAGGTCGGCAATCGCCGGGCGGCACACATCCGGGACTTCGATCAGTCCGCACTCGAGGGACGCGACATTGTCGTCGGGCCGCATTGCTTCGGCTGCACAGCCGGCGCCGGCTCCAGTTGCGGAGGGGCCACGGTATGAAGCCAGACGATGACAACGGGAGGTTGCCCGTCACCGAGCGGCCTTTTCGGATCCTCGTCATCGCAGGTTCGGATCGCCGCCAGTACAACTGTCCCGGCGTTGACGGAAAAGCGCGGACGCTTGCGCTCCGTATGATCCAGACATTGCCGCAGGAGTGGGAGCTGGATATCGAGGACCTCGGCAACGTTTTTGGACGCGCCCGTATTCAGAGCTGCAACGCGTGCGTCTCGACCTCGATGGCGCTCTGTGTCTGGCCGTGCAACTGTTACGAGGCCGGCAACAAAGACGAGCCCGATCTGATGTGGGACCTCGATCTCTACGCCCGGCTGGATCTGGCGGACGCGTGGGCCATCATCGGACCGGTGAACTGGTATGCGCCGTCGAGCAATCTGAAACTGTTCTTCGACCGGCTCGTCTGCATGAACGGCGGCAATCCGCGCGAGGAGCTGATCGATCACAAGAATCCCGAGCTGGCGATGACACTCGAGCACTCCGATCAATGGACGGCCCTTCACGTCAATCATCTGGAAGGACGCACCGCAGCGTTTTTCTGCTATGGCGACGGCGGCGGGGACGAGATCGACGAGACCGGGCGGCCCAGGATCCTGCGGCACCCCTCCTACTTCGATCCGCAGGACGAGCCGTTCGACAATGAACGGGAGAGTACGGTCCGATGGTCTGGCAGTGCCGGTACAGCGGTATCGAAGTCCCGGATCACCTGTGGAC
>JACDCA010000264.1 GCA_013694635.1 Acidobacteriota bacterium
TTACGTGTTTGATTCCTGCGTGAGCCACTCCGCTATCTGCTCACGCGTCATCCGGTGATCATCGTTCAGATGCACGATCATCGGCGCCAGTGGCAGCCGCTTGGTGCATCCCTGTGGACAAACTTTCATGACCTGGTCGAGACACCTGAAGAGCCGTTCGAGGTGGTCCGGAACCAGCTTCCCGTGCTGTCGCGGCAGATGGTAGACGCCCTCGTAGACGGCGCCGAGCGCGCAGGAGCCGCCCTTCTCGTCGAAGTAGCTGCCGAAGCACTGCGGCCCGCGGCTGGAGCCGGCGCGGATGAATTCGGCCAGCTCTCTCTGTTCCGTCTCGAGTTGAGTTGCCATCGCCGACTCCTTCATGGATCGGCGGGGACCCCTGCACCCCGCCCGGCGGCCTTACTCGCCTTGGGCACGGTAGCCTGGGCGAAGGTGGCTTGCGCTCCGTTCCGGCCGCTTCCGCATGCGCAGAGATGCGATCGCCGAAGAGTGACTATTGTAGCGCAGCCGCGCGCGTTGACGCGGGCGCCGCCGGGAGCCTACGATGCATCTTCCGGCCCAATTTCCGGGTTCCAGGTTTGAAAAGTGACCAACGGCAGTCTTCCCGTGGCCGAAATGGCTCTACGCGTGCAGCAGCCGCGGTCAAACAGGTTACTCATCATGGCTTCTCTGATCGGTCTCTGCCTCGCGATTGCCGTCATTGTCGTCCCGCAATCGGGCAGCGCCCCACCAAAAGCGGTCGGCCAGGCGCCGCCGCTCCAGGCCCCCGCGCTCGAACCCGCGCCCGGGAATCCGGTCGTGCGGATGTCGACGTCGATGGGAGACGTCACGTTCGAACTGTTCAAGGACAAGGCGCCGGTCTCGGTCGAGAACTTCCTGCAGTACGTGGCCGAGGGGCACTATGAGGGGACGGTCTTCCACCGCGTGAAGCAGGGGTTCATGACGCAGGGAGGCGGCTTCACCGCCGACATGGCCGAAAAACCCACACGCCCGCCGATTCTCAATGAAGCCACTAACGGGATCCGCAACACGCGAGGCACCATCGCGATGGCCCGCCAGCGGGCGCTCCGCAGCGCGACCTCGCAGTTCTACGTCAACGTCGGAGACAACACCCCCCTCGACCACCGCGGATATTCACCGGACGATTTCGGTTACGCCGTCTTCGGCCGCGTCCTCTCCGGCATGGACGTGATCGACAAGATCGCGTCAACGCCGACCGGAATGAAGGGGGACCACGAGGACGTGCCGCTGACGCCGGTTGTGATTAGTAAGATGTCAGTCGTCAAAGCGCAGTAACCAGCTACCAATCCCCAATCGTCAATCTGCAGTCCGTCAATCGCCAATCCGCAATCGCCAATCAGACGGCGGAGTCCAGCTCCGCCTCGAGCCGCGTCACCAGGTCTTCCAGCTGATCGATGATCGCCCGCACCGTATCCGGCTGACTGAGATCGACGCCGGCTCTCTTCAACTGGTCCATCGGATGGTCGTTGCCCCCCGAACGCAGCAGCGTCAAGTAGCGTTCCCGCGCGGCCGCTCGGGGGCCCTCGTCGCCCGTCGTCATCTCGCGCGCCAGCTTTGCCGCCGACGCGAAGCAGGTCGCGTACTGGTAAACGTAGAACGGCGAGTTGAAGAAGTGCGGAATCCTCGCCCACGTCACCCCTGTCAGGTCGTTGAGATCCACGGCGTCGCCGTAGTAATCCTTCAGCAGCGTCAAGTACATCTCCGTGAGGATCTCTGACGTGATCGGCTTGTCGTCTTCCGCGAGGCGATGCGCGCGCAGCTCGAAATCCGCGAACATCACCTGCGTGAAGAAGGTGCTCGTAATGTTGTCGATCGCGTGCTGCAGCAGGACGATCCGCTCGGCGCGGGTGTCGGAGCGCTCGAGCATGTAGTCGAGGAGGAGCGCTTCGCTCAGCGTCGACGGCACTTCCGCGACGAAGATCGTGTAGCCGGAGTAGATGAACGGCTGCGTCTCGTGCGACAGGATGGTGTGCATCGAATGTCCCATCTCATGCGCCAGCGTGAACACATCGTCCAGCGTATCGGTGTAGTTCATCAGCATGTACGGATGCGTGCCGTACACCGGGGCTGAATAGGCGCCGCTGCGCTTCCCCTCGTTTTCGTAGACGTCGATCCAGCGTCCGGAAAAGCCCTCGCGCATTCGCGCCTGATACTCGGGGCCCAGCGGAGCGAGCGACGCCACGATCCACTCGAGGACCTCCTCGTAGTCGTACTTGCGGTCGAACGTCACCAGCGGGATGGCGAAGTCGTAGACCTGGTAGGTATCGAGAGCAAGCGTCCGGCGGCGCAGGCGATGGTAGCGCCGCAGCGGTTCGACGTTCGCGCGCGTCGTTTCGATCAGGTTCTCGACCACCGACGTCGGGATGTTATTGCCGTGCAGCGCCGCGTCGAGTGAGCTCGCATATCCGCGGGCACGCGCGTGGAACCAGTCGCGATGACAGACGGCGTTATAGAGGGTTGCGTACGTGTTGAGCGTGCCTTGATAGGTAGCGTAGAGCGCGCGGAACGCCTTCTCCCGATCTTCCTGGATCCGGCGGGTCGAAAGGATGGCGCGGTACTGACCGTAGGTAACGGTGACGTCTTCGCCGGTTGAGAGCTTTATCGTCGGGAACTTCGCATCGGCCGTTGACAACGACCAGTAGGCGTCGTTTGGCGCCGAGGCGAGCCTCGTCGAGAGCGACATGAGGCGTTCGCCTGCTTCGTCGAGGACGTGTTCCTGCTGGCGATACAGGTCCTCGATCGCGAAACGATACACGCGAAGCGGCTCGGACTGCTCCATCCAGCCACGGACCGTCTCGAGCGGGATCTTCAGCAGCTCGGGGTTGAACCACGACTGCGCCTCTTGCAACCGCGCGAACAGAATCTGGACCTGCTGGCGCTTTGCATTGACGGGGTTGTCGCGCTGATCCTCGTCGTATCGCAGCGAAGGGTAGTACCAGACACGGTAGGCGAGCTGTCCGAGCTCGTCCGACAGGCGGAACGCGTCGAGCAGCCGCTCCGGCCCCTCGTGCAGCCGGCCTTTCAGTGCCGCGTACTTCTCGATCCCTGCTTCGATTGTCCGGTAGGCCTCTTCCCAGGCGTCCCAGTCGGGAAAGATATCGTGCAGGTTCCACTTGTACTTCTCGGCAATTTCCTGCCGTTCACGTGAGCGGGTTGCTGTCGCAGACATCCGTCCATACTACTTCGCGCCACCGTCGGCCAACGACCGAATGAAACGACGGGCGGCTGCGGACACCTCGGCGGTCCATTCGTGCCCGCCTTTGTAGGTGAGCGACTGCAGAATCGTTCCTCGCGCGGTCAGCGCGGCAGCATCGGACTCCATTTTCGCCGCCGTGTACCAGTCGTCCTTCTCGCCGCGCGTGAGTAGTGTCGGAGGAAAGCGCAGCGAAGCGTCAGCCAGCAACTCGGGCGGCACGTCGGCGCCGACGGAAATGACTCCAGCACCAGGCACCTTGCCGCGGACTGCTGCGCGGAACGCCATCGCGACCCCCTGCGAGAATCCGGCAAACACAATCGGGGCCTTCACCGCGCGAGTGGCCGCGATGACGCGGTCGACGTAATCGATGTTGTCTTCGATCGCCGCTTCCCGGTCCTGGCGTGTCATCCAGCTGGAGACGACCTCCTGGGAACGCCCGCGATAGAAGCGGTTGAGCCCTTGCACCGACACCAGTGTCCAGTCCTCGACGCCTGGAATGGTCTCGAGCTGAGCCATCTGGATCTCGGCATTCTCCGCGTAGCCGTGAAAGCCGATCAGGAGCCCGCGCGGCGATGCTGCCGCTTCGCGCACCAGGACGAGTCCGTGCGTTCTGGCCTCCACGCTAAGTGTTTTCATCGGGACTGCCGGCGTACCCACTCAGCCGCCGTGGTGACTGCTTCGTCGAAGGCGGGCTGCTGCGCCTTCACGCCGCCCGGCACCTTGAACGAATGGTCGCCGCCCGGGATCACGTGCAGCTCCGCCCGCTGCAGCGTCGGAACGAGTGTTTTCAGTTCTTCTTCGTTGCCGAACGTGTCGCGCGATCCCTGGATGAAGAGCATAGGCTCGCGGATCTGCGACAGGTGCGTATCGCGCCGCTTCCCTGGTTGTCCTGGGGGATGCAGCGGATAGCCGAAGAAGATGAGGCCCCTGATGCCATCGACGCCTTGAGAGGCGATGTGCGACGCAATCCTCCCCCCCATCGACTTTCCGCCGATGAAGAGCGGCAGGTCTTTGAATTTACGTCGCGCCTCGTCGACCACCTCGCGCCAGTGCGTTTCGAGCACCGGCGCTTTGTCCGGCACTTTGCGGCCGGCGGTGATGTAGGGGAAGTCGAAGGTCGCGCAGCTGATTCCCTGCTCTGCGATCGCCTTGGCCGCCGTCACCATCCACGCGCTCTTCTGTCCCGCGCCCGCGCCGTGAGCGAGGACCAGCGCCGCCGAGGGGGCCGATGCGGAATAGATGGTGAGCTGAGACACCCTTCAGCGCGGCGCTACTGTGCGAGTTTCCATTGGCCGCCCTCCTTGGCGAAACCGATGGCGGTGGTCGTGGAGGAATACGTGGTGTTGCCGGGAGCCGTCTGGCGCTGTTCGGAGCGGATCAGGTTCAGTGTGGCGGCCTTGTCGTCCTCAATGATGAGGACGCCTCTCAGGGTTTTACCGTCCTTGAGCCCGGCCGTCACGTCAGCGCGGGTCGGCAGATTCTTCTTGAGATACGCCAGGCTTTCGGCTCGCTCCTTTGCCGATTCGGCCTTCCACTTGGCCTGCACGCCGCTCGTCGCCAACTTCTTGGCGTCGTCAATCTTCCCCGCATGGACGAGATCGAGATATTGGAGGGCGAGCGTACCGATCGGATGGGTCAGAATCTCGGCGTTCTCGACCCGAGTTTCGTTGACCGGGGCGGGCTCGTCCACAACTACCATCGGCCCGTTGGTCAGCCGCCACGCGCTGCCCTCACGCTCGAAGTACGCCATGACCCGGCCGTTGGCCACTGGGGCGTTGAGTATGGCTGTATTGCCGAAGACGTTGAGCTCCCCGCCGTTCCGAACCGCATCGGAGAATGCCTTCGGATCGGGCGTTTTCTTGACGATGCTCGCCAGGAAGTCCTTGCGGTCGGCCGCAGAGAGTGATTTCAACTCCGACTGCCCGGCCTTGGTCCCCAGCGCAAACACCTCTTCGACTTTACCCGCCTTGACCAGTTCGGCTGCTTTCACCGCCAGTTGAACCGCCGGGTGCTTGAGCGCTTCCTCTCCCTTGATCGGCTCCTGCGCTGACGCCGTTGGAGTGCCGACCACGAGCGCGAGCGCGAGAACTGTAACTGCCGCATCCCACGTATTGAATGAGGGCGCCTGACGCCTGAGACACGCTGACGACATGGAGGCTCCTGTCGAACACTGGCGCGAGCATCGCGCAAGGGGACTAGCTTATCCCGACGCGCGGGATCGATCCTCAGCTCCCTCCCGGCTTGCGTGAACACATCCATTAATGTAGATTCATAGATATGCAGAGCGGTTCAGCCTTGTTCCGGCTGCTCGGGGACGATGCGCGGTTGAGGGTGTTGCGGCTGCTGGACGCCGAGCGG
>JACDCA010000265.1 GCA_013694635.1 Acidobacteriota bacterium
GCAACAGGGCGCCAACCTCTTCGATCTGGTGCTGTCGTTCCCCGGCCCTGGTTTCGTTGAACCATGGCCTCCCGTTCTGATCCTCCGCGATCCACTCGCTGACGGAATACCGCATGGGTACCGGCTCGGTGAGCCAGACATGCGCGACATGATCCGACAATACGAGCCGGCCGCGGCAGAGAAGCCGCGCCCGCTTCGATTCACCCATGGTCCTACAGACATCACCGCCTATGTACTCCAACGAATGTTGTTCAGCCGGGTCGGCAATGGCCGGGCGAGCGGCACGTTGGAGGTTGAGGAAGCGGTGTTCGACATCCTTGATCGCGTCTTAGCGCGCGCGTACGAGGCAAAACGGGGATCGCGCGATACGGTTATAACGCGTGAAGACCGCGAGATCGCGGATCGCGCGCGCACGGTTCTTATCCGTTTGACGACAACACATGTGACGCTCGCAGCAATCGGACGTCAGACGGGAGTATCTGTCTTCCACTTGAGCCGCATCTTTCGGAAGGTCACCGGGCGGACGTTGGCGGTACTTCGCTCGTGATCGCGACAGCTCATCTGCGCGCTATCGCGCTCTCATTGCTTCTGCACCTGTGCCGCTGCTCTGTCCAGATGTTCACCGACCCTGAATTTCACGATCCTGGTTATCAGAGCGAATGGGATCGGTTTGTCCAGGGGAAACTTCACGGAACCCTTGGCGCCTTCGTAACCAGACAGCTCCTTCTTGAACTTTTCAATTCCAGTTGGCGTCGGATAGAACCCGACATGTTCCTTCCAGGCACCAAAATGAACGAGATTCTTACCCTGGAGAATAAAGGTCGGGATGCCATATTTGACTGTTTCTTTGGCGTCCGGTGCAGCCTTTCTGATTCTCATCCTTATCGCTTCCAGAATCTCCTGGACGGCATTGGGGAAGCCCGCAATGTAGTTATCCACACTTGATGGTGCGTTCTGACTAGTCTTCACGCGTTGCCTTCTCATCCAGAGCCGAGGCGAGCTGACGGAGGAAGAGGCCGACGTCAGTGACGATGCCGATTGTCTGAGACGAGCCGCGGTCGGCGAGCTTCGTGACGACGGCCGGGTTGATGTCCACGCACACGAGCGGCACCCACGCGGGCAGCATGTTCCCGACGCCGATGCCGTGGAGCATCGACGAGAGGACAAGGACGAGCGTGACCTCCTGCAGCGCCGCCGTGTAGAGGTCCTGCGCGTCGACGAGGTTCATCGCCGTGTCAGGCAGCGGACCGTCGTCTCGAATGCTTCCGGCGAGTACGTAGTCCACGTTGCGGCGGATGCACTCGAACATCACGCCCGATTTCACCACGCCGCTCGCCACCGCCGGACGCAAACCGCCAGCGCGGTAGATGGCGTTGATGGCTCGCATGTGGTGGCGGTGGCCGCCCTCGATCGCGCGCCCGCTTTCCATGTCCACACCGAGCGATGTGCCGTAGAGCGCCTGCTCCACGTCGTGGACCGCGAGCGCATTGCCCGCGAGCAGCACGTCCACATATCCCCGACGGATCAGATCGCAGAAGTAGGCGCCGCCGCCGGTGTGCACGACAACGGGACCGACCACGAAGGCGATGCGCCCGCCGTCCGCCCTGGCCGCGCGCATCATTGCGGCGATGCGCGCGACGCCGACCTCGACCCGGCGCTCCGACGAGATCTCGTTGGTCATGAACGCGAAGCCGTGCCTGTCCCGCGCCTGGAACTCGGGCACGACCTTGATCCCGTGGACGCCGCAGATGACCGCGTCGCCGGCGCGGATCTCACGCAGTTTCCGGCAGACCGCGCCGACTCCCTCGACGACGATCGCAGCGTCCATGCGCTGGCGATCGACCTCCAGCCACCTGCCGTCGATGCGCACGGATGTCCGGTGGTTAGTCGTGGAATAGAAGTCCTCTGGCGCGCACCCGTCGCGATCGGCCGGCACGACCTGGGCGTCCTCGGCGTTCGCGACGCGGCACCCGAGCGACACCAGCTCCTCGAGGACCTCCGTCAGCGCGGCGGGCGTCCTGGACGTGACGCGCATCGATACGAACGACGGCTCGTCGTTGGTACGGCCGATCTTGAACTCGAGGACGTCGAACGCCGCGTCATGGCGCACCACGGTATCGAACATCGCGTTCATCACCTGCGAGTCGATGAGGTGGCCCTCGGCCTCGACGATTTCAGTGGCAGGGAGCAGTGCAGTCATCATCCTGAAGCGGTGGGCGCTGGCCCTGGCGTAAGCCTACTTCACGATCCCGAGCGGCGGCAGGGTCTTGTGACGGTACGGCGCCAGCTCACCTCTCAGCCCTGTGGCTTTCGTCGCGCCCGCGCTGTGGAATGTGCCCGGTAACACCGAGGTAACGAATCTTTCCTGCCTGCTTCGCTCGTCAATGTCGGACGCGATGGCGTGGGACGCCGAGTTCATCAGCCGCACACTCTACGAGTTCAGGCTTCCAGGAGATCCATCTCGACTCGCTGCCGGTCCGCCGCGATCCCGATTTGTCGCTGCTCGACGGCGACCCGGAGTTCGAGCGGCTATATCCAGAGCAGCCTGCGACCAGCGTGTGACACCCACGCGACTCGTCGGCGTCCGGGAGATGCGTCGACGCAGGGCGCGCGAGTGGTCCGGGCGACATTTCGCTGATCTTCGCCAGTGGCCACAATTACCTTCAACCGCCAGGTCA
>JACDCA010000494.1 GCA_013694635.1 Acidobacteriota bacterium
CTACGACGGTCCGTCGCAGCGAAGACTGCCGGAGCGGAGGAAATGAACTAAACTGGGAACTCACTCAGGTTGGGCGCTTGGCTCAGCGGTAGAGCATCGCCTTCACACGGCGGGGGTCAGTGGTTCGAATCCACTAGCGCCCACCAACCTTCGCTCGCGTGCACTAGCGTGAGCTACAGCGGGCAAGCCAACAAGTCGTCAATCCCACTCGTCGCTAGGTCAATCGGCAATCCCCAGTCTCCAATCGACAATCCGCTACGTGCCTGTCTTCGGCTTGGCCTGCGCGAGCAGCAGTGAGAGGATGCGCGCGTAGTGTTCGTCGGCCTGCGCGTAGGCCTTCGTGTAGTCCTCTTCGCTCATCTTGGCTTTCTTCCAGCCGTCGAAGGCGAGGGTCTTGTTGGCCTGCTCCCACGCGTCGACCAGGCCGTCGTGGGCTCTGAATGCGAGGCCGTCAGCACTGACGTCCTGCGCGAAGATTCGGGTGCCCGCCTTCGCCGCCCCCTGCAGATCCATGTAGAGGTCCCTGTATTCCTTGCGGTGAATGCGCTCGCTGCCGATGGCCGGGGCATCGAACATGCCGCCGACGACCAGCAACTGGGTGCCCGGGATATACAGCGCCGCAATGAAGGCGCCCGTGGTCGGATCGGCGGCGGCGATGCTTTCAAGCTTCGCCGCGTCGAGCGCCTGGGCGAGCTGTTTCGCGAGCGGCGCGGACTTGGATTCCTGCTGGCCGGCGGATGCCGGCACGACGACGCACGCAGAGAAAGCCGCCGCGAGAATGGCGTGGGAAGACTTGCAGAGCATGGTGAACCTCGGGAAGAACCCTGAGCGGAGGGTTGTACCACGCCCCCCGCCCCTCGTCAATCAACGGTTTGCCGACGACACCCCTGGCGGCCTACCGTTGCGCGCGAGGCGGTCAACCCGCGAGGCGGTTCAACCAATGAAGAGCGGGTCTTCCTCTTCACTGTGGCGGCCGGGACGGCCGTGGTGGCCGATTTCGCGCAGGACGCCGATGGCGGCCTTGATCGCCGCGACCATCGCCATCCCCTCGCGCGCCGGCGTGACGATGGCGTTCTGGACCACCGACGACGTTTCGTCGACGCGCTGGGCGAGGTCGGTCACCAGGCGGTCGACCTTCTGCATCTGCGCGGTGGCCAGCGCGACCGTCCGCGACGCTTCCTCCGCAAGTGAGGTGGCGCGGGCAAGAATCGGCCGAACCTCCTGCCGCATCGACGCCAACGCCTGCTGGGCCTCCCGGGCGATCCGCAGCGTGGCGATGATCGCGCCGATCTGAATGATCGCCATGATCAGCGTCGACACGGCAATCACGCCGAGGAAGACCGCCGGCCAGTCGTTCACAGTGCCTCTCCGCCCTCACCTGCAGGACGCCCGGTCCGCGCCTGGTGATACGCCTCGCGCCCACGCTCGACGGCGGTCGCGAGGGTGTCTTTCTGCCGGTTCACGAACTCGCGACCCTGCCGCGCGGCCTCCGAGGCCCGATCGGCCCCTTCGCGCGCCGTCTCGCTGAGACGGCGCCGCGTCTCTTCACCGGACGTCGGCGCCATGAGCAGCGCGACCGCCGCTCCCGTCAGCGCGCCGAGCACGAACGCCGTAATTGTCGTCGCCGCACCGCTGTCATCTCTGGCCATCCGGTCCTCGCATTCCGTCAGAAGATACTGACTCTGACGTTCAAATACTTCCGCGGATCCTTCCTGATCTCCGCGATCAGCGATCGCAGTTCCGACGCGGCACCGTTCATATTGTCATACAACTTTTTGTCGTGGAGAAACTGTCCGGCCGACCCCTCCCCCTTCTCGATGGCTGACACCAGGCGGTCGATCCGTTCCGAAATCGCATTGAATCGTTCGAATAACTGCTTGTTCGTGAGCAGCTGGCCGGCGGTCCCCTCGCCAGCCTTCAACCGTCCCGTGATGTCCTGGAGGTTGGTGCTGGTCGACGAGATCGACTTTGCCAGCGCATCGTCGTTCAGCAGCCGTCCGAGGGTGCCCTCTCCCGCGCGGATCTTCCGCGTCATTTCGTTGAGGTTCGCCAGCGACGCATTGAGCTCACGATACGCGCTGTCATCGCGCGCCAGCCGGCCGAGCGTCCCGTGGCCCCGCTGGATGTCGCCGACGACTCGTTCGGCGGACGCCAGCAGCGCGTTGAATTCCTTGTACATCTGCTCGTCGGTGAACAGCTTGCCGACGGTGCCCTTGCCGCCGCGAACCTCTCTGAGCAGCTCCGTCAGCTGCTCGATTCCCTGTTTGATCGGCTCCCCCAGCTCCGCGATCCCGACCGCGCTCTGATCGCTCTGGATGAATTCGCCGTCCTGCAGCGGGCGCCCCTGGGATGCCGGCGTCACCTCGATGATCGGCTCGCCGAGCAGGCTGAGCGACCCCATCACCGCGCGAGATTGATCCGTGATGCGCTGCTGGTGCTCCTCGTTGATGCCCAGCGTCACCAGCACCTCGGCCCCCTCGAGCTGGACGGCGGTGACCTTGCCGACCTCGACCCCTGCGACGCGCACGACTGCGCCCGACTTCAGCCCTGCGACGTTGCTGAATTTCGTCTTCAGCGTGTAACGGTCCCAGGAAAAGCCCCCCTGGCCGCCAACAGCCACGATAAGCATGATGGCCAGAGCCAACGCGACCACCGTGATGATCCCGATCTTCAGTTCCGACCAGGCGAG
>JACDCA010000505.1 GCA_013694635.1 Acidobacteriota bacterium
AGAGGAAGACGATCCTGGCGCCATCCGGCGAGTATCTCGGCTGGCTGTCGAACGTGATGCCCGGTATGATCCGCGTCGCTGTTCCCCCCTCCATCGGCAGCGTGTAGAGGTCCCCGAGTAGCTCGAAGACGATCTGGCGTCCGTCGGGCGCGACATCGAGCGAGATCCACGACCCTTCCGTTGTATCGAAGGCGATCGTGCGATCCGTTTCGAGCGGCAGGGCCTTCTTCTTGTCCTTGTCGACGGCCTCTTTCTTGTCGTCCTGCTTCTCCTGGGCGTTCAAGAAGCCCAGCGATGACGCAACGGACCAGAACATCAGAAGTGCCAGTGACAGGCGGACGAGACGAACCTGGTACGAGCGGCGAACAGCGGTCATGTGGTTTCCTCCAGATGGTGCAGGCAGGAGCTTAGTCAGAAAGAGCGGTCGTCGCAAAGTGCAAAGGGACAGAATTCGGGTCCATCGCGGCGCTATACTCCGAATCGCTTGAACCCGTTAGAAGCCCCGTTAGAAGCGCGTACGGTTGCGAAAGTGTCGGCGCGCTTTCTTCCGCTGCTGATCGTCTGCTATTTCGTCGCCTACCTTGACCGGGTCAATGTCAGCTTCGCCGCCCTGACCATGAAGCCCGATCTGGGGCTTTCTGCGACGGCATACGGATTTGGAGCCGGGATCTTCTTCCTCGCGTATTTCCTGTTTGAAGTGCCGTCGAACCTGCTCCTCGTGCGTTACGGCGCGCGCACGTGGATCGCGCGCATCATGTTCTCCTGGGGCGTGCTGTCTGGCGCCATGGCGTTTGTCAGCGGTGAGACCAGCTTTTACGTGATCCGGTTGCTGCTCGGAGTTGCGGAAGCGGGTTTCTTCCCCGGCATCATCTTCTTCTTGACGCTGTGGTTCCCGGCCGCCTACCGGGCGCGGATCATCGGCTATTTCATGGCCGCGATTCCAATTTCAACCGTCGTCGGTGCCCCGGCATCCGGACTGCTGCTCGGCTTGGATGGCCTCCTCGGCCTGAAGGGATGGCAGTGGCTGTTCATCATCGAAGCCGTGCCGGCGGTGATTCTGTCGGTGGTGGTGTACTTCTATCTGACCGACCGGCCAGCCGACGCGACGTGGCTGGATGTGGAAGAGCGAACCTGGCTGGTCAGTCGTCTGGATCAGGAGCAGAAGCAGCGAGAGACGCGCCACAACTACGGCCTGATGGAGGCGCTGCTGAACCCGAAGGTGCTGGCACTCGGCGTCGTCTATTTCGGCGTGGTCGCGACCAATTACGGGCTGACCTTCTTCCTGCCGCAGATGGTCCAGGAGTTCGGGATGTCGAACTTCAAGATCGGCCTCGTATCGGCCTTGCCGTATTTTGTCGGGACGGTCAGCATCGTGTTGTGGGGGCGGCGCTCGGACCGCAAACTCGAGCGGCGATTCCATTTAGCCTTCCCGCTGCTGGTGGCGGCCGCGGCGACGGCGGCGGCGGCCGCGCTCGATGACCCGGCGCTGAAGATGATCGCGTTCTGCATCGCGGGCTTTGGCATCTTCGGGAGCATGCCGGTCTTCTGGACGCTGCCGACAGCTTTCCTGTCCGGTCCGGCCGCCGCCGGCGGTATCGCGATGATCAATTCGATCGGCAACCTGGCGGGTTTCGCCGCTCCATACGCGATGGGCTGGATCAGGGATACGACCGGCAGCTACGCGGGCGGATTGCTATCGCTCGCGGCGTCCGGTCTCATCGCGATGATCATCGTGCTCGCGCTCGGACATGATCGGGCGCTGGAACGCGTTCCGAATGCGATCGACTCGGCGGGATAGCTGATCGAATCGAAGGCTTCCGCATGTTCTTTGAGGCGGCACTGACCCGGCGGGGCCCTGATCGCCATCGACGCCGGGACGCAGCGGGTGATCGGGTCTTCGCGCTTCCACGCCCGTGACGCTGAACGCGACGAGGTGGAGATCGGCTGGACGTTCCTGGCGCGGTCGCATTGGGGTGGCCGCTACACGGCGAGATGAAGCGCCTGATTTGACTGATGCCACCGTCGCGGCGACGGCTTGATCGAGCGACGTCTTTCCCGCCACATACGGCGCCCAGTGCTCTTCGACAGGTTTGCGGTACTGTCCCCAGGCGCGATCGACGAGACCGGTCGAATACATGTACGGCGTGTAGTCGATCCCGCGCGCCTTCAAGACCTCCTGCACCACCGCACCGGTCAGGTAGAACTGGACGACGTGCCAGAGGACGCCGTGTGCCCTGC
>JACDCA010000546.1 GCA_013694635.1 Acidobacteriota bacterium
GGCGGGTTCTATGGCTGCTGCATCGCGTTGCGTCTGCGGCGTCATCTGGAGCGAATTCTAGTGGTCGAGCGAGAAGCCGATATCCTTCTGCGCGCCTCGTACGCGAACCAGGCGCGTGTCCATAACGGTTACCACTATCCTCGTAGTTTTCTCACGGCATCGCGATCGAGTGTCAACTTCGCCCGGTTCGTCGAAGATTTTGCCGACTGCCTCGACCGCAATGTCCAGATGTACTACGCCATCAGCCGATCGTTCTCCCACACGACTGCGCAGCAGTTCCGCGTCGTGTGTGCGCGAGTCGGCATCCCACTCGAACCGGCACCCACGAAGATTCAGTCGCTCTTCAACTGGAGCCTGATCGAAGATGTGTTTATCGCAGAAGAATGTGCTTTCGATGCGGTACGGTTGCGCCATCGCCTGCGCGAGGCCCTGACGATCGCTGGCGTCGAAGTCAGCACCAGCACCGCCGCCACGCGGATCCTGCCAGGGGTCGATGCGACCCTCACCGTGATTTGCGAGCGGGAGCCCGATCGCTGGCGCGTCAGCGCCGATCGCGTCTACAATTGCACGTACTCACAACTCAACCACGTGCTTGCAGCATCCGGGTTGCCGCAGGTCCCACTGACATGTGAGCTGGCGGAAATGTCGCTGGTGGCCGTCCCCCCGCCGCTCGCGAACTTGGCCCTGACGGTGATGGACGGCCCATTCTTCTCCCTTGTGCCATTCCCCCCTAGGCAACTGCATACGTTGACGCACGTGCGCTACACGCCGCATGCCGCATGGGGCGAGCAGCGGCCGCCGTCGCCTGAGCACCCGTACGGCCAGCCCGTCGCCGCCGGGCACCCGAGCCGGTTCCGGCAGATGATTCAGGATGCGCAGCGATACGTGCCGATCCTGGCGGAGTGCCGGTACGATTCCTCGCTCTGGGAAGTCAAAGCGATCCTGCCCCGGAACATGGACGACGACGGCCGGCCCATCTTATTCAAACGGAATCACGGCGCCCCGAACCTGACGTGCGTCATCGGCGGAAAGATCGACAACGTGTTTGACGTGTTCGACGCGGTCGATCTCGCCTGCGAATCGGAACCGGTTCATGGGCCCTAAGGACTGCTTTGTCTCGGTCGTCGCGCCACTCGAGGATGACGGCGCGATCGTCGAAGGCTTTCTCACAGAGGTCGTCGGCATTCTCGCGGAGACGTACTCGACGTACGAAGTGCTCCTCGTCGATGACGGTTCGCAGGACGACACGGTGGCCAAAGTCGAGGGGCTGTTGGAGCGCATGGAGTGCATCCGGCTCATCCGGCTCTCGAGGCACTATGGACAGGAGATCGCCATCTCGGCCGGTCTCGACTCTGTGATTGGCGACTACGTCGTCGTGATGCTGCCCAGTAGCGATCCGCCTGCTCTGATTCCCGGGCTGGTCGATCGGGCCAGGCGCGGTGCCGACATCGTCTTCGGGATTCGTGAGAATCGCCCCACCGACTCGCTGGCGGTACGAGCCGTGGGGCCGCTGTTCTACTGGTACTGCCGCCGGATCCTGCGTCTCAACTTGCCGAAGAACGCGGCGGTCTTTCGCGTGCTGTCACGGAAAGCGCTGAACGCCCTTCTGCAAATCCGGGATCGATGCCGGTATCTCCCCCTGCTATCCGGGCGGGTCGGCTACACGACGGAGACGTTTCGCTACGTGCCGGGAAACCGGCGCGGCAAAAAAACGACCCGTGACTTCGTCGACGCCCTGAACCTGGGTATCGACATCGTGACCGGATCGTCTCGGCATCCGCTGCGGTTCGTCACGTGGCTGGGCACCCTCGCGGGTGGGCTCAACGGTCTGTATACCGTCTATATCATCTCCATCTACTTCTTCAAAGACCAGGTCGCGGAAGGGTGGACCACTCTGTCGCTTCAGAGCGCCGCGATGTTCTTCTTTGTGTTCTGTATCCTCGCCGTGCTCAGCGAGTACATCGGCCACATCCTGGCTGAGTCGGAACAGCGGCCGCTCTATCACGTGCTGGAGGAACGCACGAGTTCGGTCCATACGCCTGAGCGCCGCAACGTCGTCGCCGAGTCGGTGAGCGAACGACGGTGACGCAGCTGCCGGTCCCGGGTCTTCCCGAGGTGCCCGACGATCGCTTCACGTGGGAGCTTCCGGCCTTTGAGGTGCATGAATTTCACCCGCGGCGGACGGCGTACAGCCTGTGCGTGTTCGTGATCAACGAAGGGGCACGGATCCTTCGGCAGCTCGAGCGAATGCAACCATACATGAGGCACGTCGACGTCATTCTCGCCGATGGCGGTTCCACAGACGGCTCGATGGAGCGCGGTCGCCTGGCCGACGCCGGCGTGCGCGCGCTGGTTGTGAAGCGCGGGCCGGGCCGTCTCAGCGCTCAAATGCGCATCGCATGTGCGTTCAGCATCGACCAGGGCTACGCCGGCGTCGTCACAATGGACGGCAACGACAAGGACGATCCTGCGGGAACTCCGTCCTTCATCCGCGCGCTGGAGGAAGGTTGGGACCACGTGCAAGGGTCGCGTTTCCGGCCCGGAG
>JACDCA010000564.1 GCA_013694635.1 Acidobacteriota bacterium
ATGTCCGGATCCGGCTTGGAGCGCTCCGCATCGTCACTCGACGTCCGGTGGGGAATGAGGTCGGCGACGCCGGCACGTTCGAGCAGTGGCTGCAGTTCGTCTTCGGCAGCGGAGCTCGCAACCGACAGCACCAAGTCATCCGCGATGAAGCGCTCGAGCAGCTCTCGCGCGCCGGGCATCGCGCGCACCGCAGGCAGATAGGTGGTCTTGAAAATCTCTCCGCGCCGCTTCGCGATGCGCGCGCCCAGCGGCGTACTTTCGTCGATACCCGCGACCGCCGGCATGAGCTTGTCGCCGCCCATGCCGATGGAACGGCGGACGGCGTCATAGTCAACCGTGATCCCCGCGTCGGTGAACGCGTCGACCCACGCATGTGCGTGGGCATCGTTGCTGTCGACAAGCGTCCCGTCGACGTCGAGGATCACGGCCTTCATGCCTAGATCTTCGCCTCGTCGTCTTCTTCTTCCTCGTCGAGATCCTCGCTGTCGTCGAGCTCGTCGTCGTCACTCTCGTCCGACATGTTCCGCGTGTCGTCGATCATTTCCGGAATGCTGTCTTCGTCGTTCGCGTTGGGACGCTCGTTCTGATGAGCCGAACCGCTGCCGCTGTCCTGCCGATTCGCCATGGAAGCTCCTCATGCTTACGTGGGGCTCCGCCCCACACCCCGGCTCGCAGGCGCGCCGTGCGCGCCTCCTCGTGCTGCGTCTCCTCGAGCAAGCGAAATGCCACAGAATGAGTGGATGGGGAAACGGAAGGATCGCCCAGCGGCCGAGGCGGCTAAAGCGTTTGGCGTCGGCACGCTGACCCGTCATCTCTTTATATGTCTCGGCCCCGACTGCGTTGATTACGACGAGGGAGACGAGACGTGGAAGTACCTGAAGAAGCGGATGAAGGAGCTGAACATCGCGGGCGAGGACGGACCCTGTTATCGGACGAAGTGTCAGTGCCTGCGCATCTGCACCGACGGACCGATCTGCGTTGTGTATCCGGAGGGCACTTGGTACCGCCGCGTGACACCCGACAACGCGGAGCGCATCATCCAGGAACACCTCATCGGCGGCCGCATCGTCGAGGATCTCTGCTTTGCGAAGAACCCGCTAGGGTGTTCGCCTTAGGCTGGCGCGCCCGGCAGGATTCGAACCTGCGACCTTTGGCTCCGGAGGCCAACGCTCTATCCAGCTGAGCTACGGGCGCAATAACCCTTCACACAAGGATGGCGCGCCCGGAGGGATTTGAACCCCCGACCTACGGGTTCGAAGCCCGGCGCTCTATCCAACTGAGCTACGGGCGCAGTTGCCGTCGTGTGAAGGCTGCGAGTCGTCAATGATACCGCAGTCCGAAGGCAGCTAACGGATCGCGTCGGGAATGAAATCGATGATCAGGTTTGCGTGAACGTCGAGCAGGAGCATCGCTTTTCCAACGAAGCGGTACTCCAGGTCTTCGGGCAGCTTCGGGAGCGACGCGAGAATCGCGGGAGGAACCGACGCCAGCGGCCATCCCGGCGGATATTCCGCATGGACGCGCAACGGGATGGGCGACGGCGCGTCGTCGTTCATCGCACGCCGGAGCTCAACCCCCGTCGGACCCTGCAGCAGCGCCTTCAGCCGGCGTCGAAAAACTGTGCGTGTTTCGGGGGTGAAAATCGCGCCCTGCACCGGCTTCGGGCGCTCGGCGCGAATTTTCTCCGCGAGCGCCTTCTGCGACGCGCGGATGGCTGCAGGGTTGTCGGCGGTCTTCAACGGCGGCGACTCCTTCTCCAGGCGGGAGTGCAGCACCATGTACTCGTCGATCCGCGCCTGAAACTGCCGCAGCACTCCCCCTTCGGTCGTTGGCACCTTCTGCTCGGTCACGCCGTGCGCAGCGACACCGGCCGAAAACATCAACCCGATGGAAAGGACGACTCGGATTGCCGTCTTGCGATGTGCGTTCAATCGACCAGTACTCCGGGGGAGCGCAGCGGGATGCGGGGAGTATACGCCCGCGTGCGATTTGAACAAAACTACCCCGTGGACGTTCACCTCATCGACGGCACCTACGAGCTCTTTCGCCACTATTACGCGGTGCCGTCGGCGCGGGATGAAGACGGCCGCGAGATCGGCGCCGTGCGCGGCGTCATCGCCTCCGTCCTCGGCATGATCACGCGGCATGCGACGCACCTCGGCGTGG
>JACDCA010000566.1 GCA_013694635.1 Acidobacteriota bacterium
GCGCCGCAGCTTCGCAGCGCTCGGCGGCTTTGCCGTCGATATCAACTCGGGTAGAGCCGCGGCAACCTCGGGGGCGTAGCCGTGTGATTCGTAGACAATCGGCGCGCGGGCGCCGCCGGGCATTCTCGCCAGCGCCGATGCGACTCCGAGATCACGAGTCAGGATCACATCCGTGCGAGCCTTGCCGAACGCACGTCCGAACACGAACGACAGGTAACCGACACGCTGGAGGAAGCCGGCGCCCGGCGGCGTGTTCGCCCGCTCGATGACGAGCGACGCGAGCTTCGGTAATCCATAAAACTCGAAAGGATCGCGCGGCGGTGTGTGCGTGTCGGGCTTCACCACCAGGCGCACGTCATGCCCCCTGGCGGCCAGCGCATGACACGTCTCCATCGTCTGGATCCCGTTTGCGCGCTCGAGCGGAAAGCGGATGTCCGCTAAATACAGCAGGCGCATGCGTCAGCGCAGCGATGGCGTGCGGAAGGCCTCACGCGTAAACAAGGTGTAGTTCTGCGGACTGAGGCCCGCGACCCAGGTGCGCGCGATCTGGGTATCGCGCCAGTCCCAGAGCCTCTCATGCGTGCGATCGACGTCGGACGGATCCGAATTCCACCGCCCATGCGGATAGCAGAAGGCACCGACACCCGCGATGGCGATGGAACATGCGAGTGCCAGCGCGGCGACGGATGACCACACCCCCCCAGTCATGGTGCTGGCGGTGACGACGGCGAGAGGGACCAGGAGCGGAAGGACGTCGAGCATGTAACGGGGTCCGTACGTGTGACCGGCCCACCAGACCGAATAGCTGGCGTAGAGGAGGAATTGCGCGATGGCCGCGGCAAGGCAGGCGATGACCGGGGTTCGCCATCCTTCTTTGATCGCCGGACGGAAGCCGAAGGCGAGCAGCGCGACGACAGGACTGTAAATCAGCAACCCGCGGTTGGGTGACAAGAGCAATCCCGCAGCCCCCTCAAACGGCAGACCGAACGTTCCCGACGTCGCGTGCACAGCGGGGTGCAACGCTTCGAGCATCGGCGCGGCCCCGAGAACCGTGCCGAACCACTGCGCGTTCGCGATCATCACGGGAACGACGAACAGTGACGCGAGCGCCGCGGCAATGATCCCGGCGCGTGCTCCGGCGAGCCCGGTCGTCGCGGCGAGCAGCACGCATACGGCAGGCAGCAGCTGGAGGCGGCTGCTCGCGGCGAGGCCGAGACCGATTCCGATCGCGAGCGCCATCGGCGTGCCCGGCCGCGTCAGTCCGAAGACGGCAAGCATCAGACCGAAGACAGCTGTTTCATGCTGCCACAACGTCTGGCTCGCGGTCCCCCACAACCCGGTGCCGAGACCGAGGGCGACCGCGATGAAAAGCGAGCGCGCCACGTCCAGGCGGCGTCTGGCAATCAGGTAGGCGAGGCCGACCGTCATCGACACCAACAGCGAGCTCGCCAGCTTTGCGATCAGACCCGGGCTGAGGGGCGCACGGATGTCGACGAGGCCGGTCTTCCACAATGGATACGCGATCGCGGCCGCGACGATTGCGGGGACGGGGGAATAGGCGGACCGGTAGCGTCCGTCGCGCGTGAGCTGGTATCCGGAGCGTTCCAGTAACTGTGGCGTCAGCCCGACGACGTAATTCAACGAGGTCGTGCCGCGAAGCAGAAGCTCGCGTGCGGCAAACTTCGTCGGCTGCGAGTCGTAGTTCCCGATCTCGCGTCCGTTGGCGTTGTAGGTGACGAACATGACGAACATCGTCCCGGTCGCGACGGCGACGTCCTTTGCGGATCGGCCGGGTGTCACTTCGTACCTTTCGACTCGGGGGGCCGGTAGAAGGACTCCCGGTTGGTGAGGTATCGATACACGAGTGAGGGGGTTTCGAGCGGGAGGCGGACGAACGCGTTGTAGGCGTTTCGCCCTGGCTCCAGCCGCTGCCGATCCATCATGCCGGTTGCAAACTGGGCCATCAGCGCGATGTTCCACCACACGCAGGCAACAAGCGCGGCGGTCAAGACCATATCGTAGGCCGATCGGCCGCGCCGTGCGTGCCACAGGCCCGCCAGGCCGATCACCAGCACTGGCGTCAGGCAGACGAACCGGCGCTGCCCGAACGCTCCCGCAACCGTCCACGACGCCACCGACCCGGCGACGTAAACCTGCGAGGCGATCATGATCAGCGCGCAGAGGGCAATGCGCCGCATATCGGTAGAGACCAGCTTCGCCCGGCCTAGCGCGATCACGATCAATCCCACGATCGCAAGCACCGCAAGCGGCGTCCAGAAAAAGAATCCGTGCTGCGGCGAGAACAACACCTGCAGCCCGTGCGGCGCGTACCAATACATCTTCCGCGCGACGTGCTGCGCGGGCCCGGGGTATCCATTGAGGCCGTTGTAGGCAATCAGCTGCGGCAGATAGCCGAGGAAGAATCCTGCTAACCCTGAAGCTGCCGCGACAAGCTTGTTAGAAGTTAGCAGTCTGGAGGTAGGAGTTATCAGAGCGAGGCCGAAATCCACCGCAGGCCCGAGCGCAACAAAAATGTCCTGTTCCCTGATCATCGCCAGCAGCGCCGCGCAGACCCCGAGTGCGAACGTTCCACGCGCCGTCCACTCGCGCCGGACGTGAAGCCATACCGTCACGAACAGCCCGACGCCAAACGCCGACACCGCGTGCGAGAACGGGGGCGCCACGTACATGTAGAAGAGCAGTGGGGTGCCGAGCCAGACGGCGACGCCGGCTAAGAAGCCGGCGCCCCCAGCTGCCAGCGTCCAGGTACCAGCCAGTCCGCTGAGGACGACACGCGCGGCTCTGATGGACAGCAGAATCGCCAGGAACCCGTAGAACGCTGACCCATAGGCGACGGCGCGGATATATGGCAGCGAGAATCCGTCGGCCACGCCACCTGTGGCACGCGTCCAGAGATGCGCGACCGCGTAGAACGGCGACCACAGCAGCGCGCACCCGAGTGTCGCGTAGTTCACGCGTCGTGCGGCGTCAGTCTGACGCTCGAGGAATGTCTCGTGAAACCCGTCAGAGCGCGAGACGTTGTGGTCGTAGAAGTACTGATATTCGTTCTCGAACGACACATCGCGGTCGAACCAGAGCGATCGCAGGTACGAGAAGTACTGCACTTCGTCAGACGAGTACAGGCGCGCGGTCACCGCCGGGAGCGACAGCAGAAAAAGCACCGCGAGTGCCAGGAACTCGCGACGGGAGAGCAGGAAGAAGCGACAGATCTTGTCGAGAAGGGCGATAAGGAATGTTACCTCAGCCCAACGCGCATGCCCGCCGTGGTCAGAAGCGTCAGATCGGGCACCGTCGCCAGGCTTTTCGTCATGTCCGCGACCTCCGAAGGCGGCAGGTGGATGCCAAGAATGCGCCGTGGCCGGATCGACGAGGCGACAACCGGCGATTGCTGTCGCTCATCACGTACCAGAACGGCAGCCCGGAACCGCGGGCCCCGCCACCTTTCGCACACGGTCCACGACCTCCTGCGAAGACACCAGTCGCGTCGACGGACTGTTCCGCAGGTGCGACGCCACTGCCCCCAGCACCCTTCGCACCCCAGCACCCCCGTAAGCCCCCCTAAGCACCCCTAAGCACCGCTGCTTTGACGACCTGCGCGAGGTTGAACCCCGCGTGGCTCACCATCGGCGCGATCACGCTCCGGCGGCGAAGGTACACGAGACCCCACAGGACGCCGAGAAACGCCGTGATGACCGAGGCATCCCACCCCTGCTCGAAGTGCCCCAGGCCGAATAGGACGCCGTACACCAGGACGCCGATCAGACCGCCGCCGAGATATCCCTCGAAGCGGTGGACGATGAATCCGCGCTGGACTTCTTCACGCACCCCGCCGGCGATCATCACGACGAGGCCGAAGATGATGGCGTCCGAGCGATTTCGAATCAGATCCTCGAGAGGATTGCGCGGGACGTTGCGCAGCGACGGCGCATAGGTCAGGACCAGCACCATCACCGCGATCACGACCATGAACACGAGCGGGATCAGCGCGAAGCCGAACAGCACCTCGCGCAGGACGCGGCCGCGCCCGATCAGCACGTCGCGGACCGATTCGCGCCGCATGTGCAGCAGCATTGCGACCAGTCCGACGACCAGCACGGCGTCTATCAGCGAGACGGTGAAGACGAACCCCGGAGACATGGCCCCGTCTGCCGTCCTCATCGCCATGCCGAAGCTGTGCATCGCCGAGATCAGCAGAATCTGAGTCGGGATGCCCGAGATGAGGAAGATTTCAAGCACGGCGAGCACGCGCTCACTCGGGAGCACGCGTGGTTCCGCAACCGGCTGTGGCAGCTCCGTCGCAGGAGCAGGGTCGAACACTCAGCGATTTCACCACAGAGACACAGAGGCACAGGGAAATTTATGGAAAACTCAAACCAAAAGAGTTTTCTGTGTCCTCTGTGACTCTGTGGTGCGCTACCGCACGGGAACGCGCACCGTAAGGGCCTGGGACAGGCGCACTGAGAGCGGCGTGCCTGCGCCCATGCGCACTTCCTTGCCGCGCGTGGCGAGGACGACTCCGGTGCCGCCGGCCCCGCCAATCGCGGCTCCCTTCGCCGCGCCGTCGCCGCCACCGACGATCCCGCCGATGATCGCGCCGCCGACTGCGCCGCCGCCGATCTTCGCCGCATCCTGTTTCTTCGTTCCGGGTGCGATGCGTGCGACCGTCGCCGTGCGGATCGTCGTCGAATCATCGGGCCCGGGCGGGTCGATGCGCGTGAACCTGAACGCGATGCGCGCGCGTCCCTTGACGCGGGCCGAACGGGCCGCATCGGTGACGTATCCACTGATGGCCGTGCCGGCGGGCAACGCCGTGATGCCGCGAACGGTGAGGGGCGATCGCAGCGTGCCGCGAACGGGATCCTCGATCTGGCTGGTGTCCGAACCGACGCCGGTGTTGAGATTCACCTTCAGGATCGTTCCCGCCGGGATCGTCACCTCACGCCATTCCGTCGTCCGCTGCTCCGCACCGACGTTCACCGTCGTCAGCGCTGCAACGAAAGCGACCGCAGTCCACATCTTCTTCATGGCGTTGTTCTCCCTGAAAACCGTGTCGCCAGCCCTGCAGGGCTGAACTACGGTTACCCCAAACTGTGCAATGCGAGTACCGCGCTTGCCGTGTTTGAACCGTGTTGCACCGCGGCGTTGCACCGCGGCCCAAGTAAGCCTTACCGATTCGGCCCCAAGGGTGTAAAAATGACGCCATGGAGGAAATTGATCAGCAGTCCTCACCCGGCGAACGGGTGTTGATCGTTGAGGACGATCCTGCCACCCGTTCAGGACTGGCCGAGCTGGTAGGCGCCTGGGGGTTTCAGACCGAAGAGGCGGCGGACGGGGAGGAAGGGCTTCAGAAGGTCACCACCTTCCGCCCCGCCATCATCGTGTCGGACCTCGTCATGCCGCGCATGGGCGGGCATGAGCTCCTCCACGCGCTGAAGGACCAGCTCTCCGACATCACCTTCATCCTCCTGACCGCGCAGGGCACCGTCGAAAGCGCCGTCGAAGCGATCAAGGAAGGGGCGTACGACTACCTGAGCAAACCGGTGGACCCGCAGCGGCTGCGCATCCTTCTAGACAAGGCGGTCGAGCGGCAGGAAACGCTCCGTGAAGTCAAGACGCTCCGCCGTCAGCTCCGCGAGCAGGGGAGCTTCGGGCGGATCATCGGCAACAGCCCTGGCATTCGCGGCGTCTACCGCATCATCGAGCAGGCGGCGCCGACGCAGGCCTCCGTATTGATCTCGGGCGACTCGGGCACCGGCAAGGAACTGATCGCGCAGACGATCCACGAGCTGAGCCCGCGACAGCCGTTCCCGTTCGTCGCGATCAACTGCGCCGCGATCCCCGAGACGCTGCTCGAGAGCGAGATCTTCGGTCACGAGAAAGGGGCATTCACCGGCGCGCACGACCGCCGCACCGGCGTGTTCGAGCTGGCGCATCGCGGCACGCTGTTTCTCGACGAGATCGCCGAGATGATGCCGTCGACGCAGGTGAAGCTGCTGCGCGTGTTGCAGGAGCGAACGTTCCGGCGCCTGGGCGGACGGCAGGAACAGACGGTGGACGTCCGTGTCATTGCCGCCACGAATCTGAATCCCGCCGACGCGCTGCGGAACGGCAAGCTGCGCGAGGATCTGTTCTACCGGCTGAACGTCTTCACCATCGAGCTGCCGCCGCTGCGCTCGCGGAAGGAGGACATCCCGCTCCTCGTGCAGACGTTCCTCAACGAATTCAACCGGATGAACGCCAAGACCGTGCGCGCGGTGGACCAGCAGGCCATGTTCGTGCTCGAGCACTACCCGTGGCCGGGCAACATCCGTGAGCTGCGCAACGTCATCGAACGCGCCACGATCCTCGCCGAGGGGGATTTCATCGAGCACAAGCACCTGCCGGCGACGCTCGTCGCGAAAGGGGAGGACACGCTGCCGACCCTGACGATCGCTCCTGGCACGACGGTGGACGAGGCGGAGCGGCGGCTGATCATGATGACGCTCGAGCACACGCGCAACAACAAGACGCGCGCCGCCGAAGTGCTAGGCATCAGTCTCAAGACGCTGCACAACAAGTTGAACCGGATGAAGGAAGAGACCGGCGCACGGAATTGAGGGTGCGAAAGGGTGCTAGGGGTGTGGATCGGTGCTGAGAGCTGAGAGCTGACAGCTGATGTCTATCAAGGCAAAACAAGTCGCCGGCGTTACGACGCTCGTGGTCGCCATCGTTGCAATCATGAGCGCGTACCATCTCGCGACGCTTGCGCGCATGAGTCTCGAAGAGACCCGGCTGCGCGGCGAGATGATGGCGCGCGCCATCTATCATCGCGCCCGCGCCGTCGTCCCGCCCCCCGGCATCGACCTGGCCTCGGCGCTCAGGAATGACGGCGGCGTCCGCTCGATCCTGGAGTCCGGCATCGGCTATACGCCGAACGTGACCTACGTCGCGATCGTGGACGCGAAGGGGGCGGTGATCGCGCATCCGTTCCCGACCCAGGAGGGGCAGATCCTGCCGGAGCAGGAGGAGCTCGGCCCGATCATCGAGCGCGGTGCGATCTCGCAGCTCCGCGCGGTGTACTCCGACAAGACCTACGAAGTGCGCCAGGCGCTGCTCGCCGGCGAGGAACAGTTCGGCTCCATCCGCATCGGCATTTCCACCATCCTGATCAGGGAGGAGTTCAAGACCGCGCTCAACACCGCGCTCGGCACCGTGGTCGTGGCGCTGCTGATTGCGACGTTCGTCGCGATCCTGCTCTCCCAATGGATGCTGCGGCCGATCCACGTCATCCAGAGCGGACTCACGCGGCTCGGACGTGGCGAGCTGGACGTTACCCTCGAACTTCCCGGCGAGGAGTTCCGCGACCTTGGGAGTTCGTTCGAGGCCGTCAGCGCGCAGCTGTCGGCTGTACGGACGAAACCGCTGCCGTCTGCCGCAACCGACCTCGAGTCGGTCATGGAAAATCTCGAGGACGCCGTCGCGCTCTTCTCGCCGTCCGGCGAAGTGATCTTCACCAACACCGCGATGAAGGCGCTGCTCGCGGAGCACAGCGAGCATCCGGCCATGCGCCAGTTGATCGACCAGACGCTCGCCGGGCGCAAGTCCCTCGGCCCGCTGCCGATCACTGCTGCCGCGCCCGCGGGCGCCGCCGAGCACACGCGCGCCGATACGCCCGAACGCCTCCTCGTCACGCATGCCATCGAGGACGGATCCGGCCGCTTTCTCGGCGCGATGCTCGTCGCGCGCAACCTCGGGTATCTGAGCCACGTCCACTC
>JACDCA010000581.1 GCA_013694635.1 Acidobacteriota bacterium
TGAGCTTGTCACCCTCCAGCTTCAGCCGCTCGCTCGCCGCCTTCAGCCCGGGATACATCGCCGTCACCATTGCCATCTGTTCAACCGCGAGACCCATGGCCGTCGTGCCGTACAGCTTGGTGTAGTACCGCATGTCGAAGTCGCTCAGTTCCTTCAGCGCCGCGATCTCCGGTCCGTGCCATGAGTCCGCGGTCATGACCAGACCGCCGGACTCGTCGAGCGTCTTCCCTTTCTCGCGGACGATGACCGTCATGATGACTTGTCGGGCGTCGTGGCCGGCGACCTGCTTGCGCTGCCCCGTTTCCTTCACGTCGAAATCCACGTCGACTTCTTTCTGAGGCTGCTCTGACGGCTTTTCCGGCTTTTCCTGTTCCTGCTGCCGCTGTGCATCTTTCTGGGCGCGGTCCTGCGCCTCGCGCATCCGGCGTCGAAGCTCGTCGAAGGTCGTAACCTGGTACTCCTTCTTCTTCATGTCGAGCTCGTACACCTTCTCTTCGCCGAGGTCGATGATCTGACCCGTCGTGTCGCTCATCGTCGCCTTGCGATTTCCTTTAACCGCCGCCGACGAGACGATGCCGTCCTTTGCGGCCTTGCCGCCGAACATCCCGACCACGCGGCCGAGCATCCCTTCCAGCTTGATCAGCGATCGCTCGCGAGTCTTGACATCCGCAGAAATCGAAACCGAAAACAGCGCTGCAATCGAAAGTGCGAGCAGCGATGCAGTCAACGAACGTTTCATGTCTCCTCCAGGTGGGGTGCGATAAAATCCGCGCCGTAATTGTACACATGGAAGGATCGCCAGGTCCTGTTAACACCCCACCGCGACGGCCGTCCTCTCCTTACGTGCAACCTGTTGCGGCCATGGACCGCGGGGTCCGTCCGGGCGTGACGGCCACGAGATTCGAGGCGGATCATGCGGCCGAGGATGCCCGGCTCGTGTTGCGTGCGCGCGGCGGCGACGCCGCGGCGTTTTCGCGTCTCTACGACCGGTATTCGCGGATGATTCACGGAATACTCCTCGCCCGCGTGTCGCGCCTCGACGTGGACGACCTCGTCCAGGACGTCTTTCTGGCCGCCTGGCGCCGGCTCGACAACCTGCGGGATCCGGGGGCCTTCGGCGGCTGGCTGTCGATGATCGCGCGGAACCGCGCGACCGATTTTCACCGGAGCCGTGTCGACGCCGTGGCGCTCCCTGACACGCTTGAGGCGCACGATGCCACGGCGGCAAACGCCGAAGCGAGCGCTGCTCTTGACGTGATCCGGCAGTTGCCGACGGCCTACCGCGAGACGCTGATTCTGCGCCTGGTCGAAGGGATGACGGGGCCGGAGATCGCCAGCCGCACGGGTCTCACGGCCGCGTCCGTCCGGGTCAACCTCCACCGTGGGATGAAGCTGCTGCGCGAAAAGCTGGGCGAACGGAGTGGAGCCAGCGGCAACGCGCTGGCGTAACGCAGTGCTAGCCGGGGTGCAGGGGGCCCCGGCGATATGAACGAAGAGCAGAACGATTACCTGTGGGATGGCTCCGGTGCGCCGGACCCCGATGTGCAGCGGCTGGAGTCGCTGCTGCGGCCGCTGGCGCATCGAGGGGCATTGCCGGCACTCCCGTCCCGGCCCGAAGGCGAACGACCTGATGCGCACGCGCGCCGCGCCGTGTCGTTCACGCGTGCGTTCCGGGGAGTGGCGGCGCTTGCGGCCAGCGTCCTGCTCGCGGCGTCTGTGTGGTTCGGATGGGGGGTCTGGCGCGGGGGGTGGTCCGTCCAGACAGTTGCCGGGATTCCGTTGATCGATGGTCGGACCGTCGACGATGCGGGACTTCTGCGGCGGGGCGGGAGGCTCGTGACCGACGGCGCGTCGCGCGCGCGGATTGCCGTCGGCCGGATCGGCCGCGTGGATGTCGATCCCGACACGCGCGTGCAGCTGGTCAACACCGGGGGCCGTGATCATCGGCTTTCGCTCGAGCGCGGGACGATTCACGCGCAGATCTCCGCGCCGCCCCGGTTCTTCTTCGTCAACACGCCGTCGGCGACGGCGATCGATCTTGGGTGCGCGTTCACTCTGCAGGTGGACGACAGCGGCGGCGGGTTCCTGCGGGTGACGCACGGGTGGGTCCTGCTCGACTACGGCGGACGTCAGGCCTACATCCCGCAGGGGGCGGTCGGAGCGACGCGCGCGGGTGTCGGCCCCGGAACCCCACATTTCGAGGATGCGCCCTCGGGCTTCGTGCCGGCGCTCGCCGTCCTGGATTTCGGCAGCGGCGACGCCGGCGCCCGCGCTGAAGCGATTCACTTGATCCTCACCGAATCGCGGCGGGTGGACGCGTTGACGCTGTGGCACCTGCTGTCACGCGGGTCGGAGTCGGAGCGCGCGCGCGTCTACGACCGGCTCGTGAAGCTTTCACCTCCACCGGGCGACGTAACTCGCGACGCCGTTCTCGCCGGCGACCGCCGCGCGCTGAACGCCTGGTGGGACAGCTTCAACTTCGAAGGCACGCGGTGGTGGCAGCGGCTCAAGAAGAAACTATGAACTACGAAGGATGAATGATGATGTGGGTCCGCAGGATTGCCCGGCTCACGGTTGCAGCAATGCTGTTCGTCGTTCTGGCCATCCAGCTTGTACGACCGGCGCGGACCAACCCTCCGACCGATCCCTCGGCGGTGCTCAGCGCGCGCGTTGAGGTGCCTGCGGGCGTGAAGGCCCTCCTCGATCGCTCGTGCCGCGACTGCCACTCGAACGACACGCGGTGGCCGTGGTACAGTAACGTCGCGCCGGTGTCGTGGTGGGTGATCGACCACGTCAACCACGGCCGCAGTCATTTCAACTTTTCCGAGTGGGCGAAGTACAACTCCGAGGAGCAGCGGAAGCTGCTGAAACAGTCCTGTGAGCTCACACGTAAAGGGGCCATGCCGTTGCCGTCGTACCTGCGCATGCACGCCGCCGCCCTGACCGCCGAAGATATCCAGGCGCTGTGTAAATGGGCACCACGGACTATCGACCAAACGACTGTCGACTAGACTAGAAAGGCTCCTCCAGAGGTGACAAAATGCAGCCAAAAGTTAGGCAATCGGCTGACTTTTGATCTACGATGCCGCCTCAATCCTTGAATGTAACCCGGTTTTATTACAATTCCGTCTGGTACGAACCTCGCCTAGCGAGCGTCCGCCCTTCCCATACCTCTGTGTGTACGTGGGGCCTTCACTTTGGGGGGCCGCCTATGGCTTGTTGTGGTGCTCATGTTTAATTTCCGCGACTGGTGGTCCCGTGTTGTAAGACCCGGGGGCCCGGCTGCTGCGGATTCCCTCGACGCCTTCGGCTCCGAGCAGCCGGTTGCCAAACCTGCTGAGCTCCGTCGGGCTGCGGTCGGGTTCTCGGCGGATCGATTACAGCACCTTCGAGCGCCGGTTGCGATCGCCGTCGCGATCGCCATTCTGTTTATAGTCGCGGCGGGGGGCTACGTCGCAACCGGCTACGTTGCCCGGAACTGGAAGCCCTTCAACGTGGAGGCGGCGTCGGCATCACTGACCATCGAATCCGATCCATCAGGGGCGGAAGTGCTCGCTGGCGGTGTGCGGAAGGGGACGACGCCGCTGATGATGGCAGTGGCGCCAGGTGAACACACGTTCGAGCTCGTCTCGGGGACGCGCCGCAAGTCGTTGCGGACGGTCGCCCGCGCCGGCGCGGCGGTCGTGCACCATGTGCAGTTCGATTCCGCGCCACCGGCGGCGACCAAGGCGTCTCTGAGTGTCGTCACCGACCCCGCGAAATTGCGCGTCCTCCTCGATGGCAAGGCCCTCGGAGTCTCGCCACTGCTGGTCGCAGATCTCGAGCCGGGGTCGCACACCGTGCAGGTCGTCGGCGCCGCAGGGACGCTCCAGCGCAAGGTTGATTTGTACGCCGGTGAGACGGCGTCGGTCATCATCTCGGCGAGGCCGCCGGCGTCCGCGGGCCCATCGGTGGGATGGCTGACCGTCAGCGCGCCGATACCGCTGCAGATCGTTCAGGGAACAAACCTGATCGGGACGAGCCAGACGGCGAAGATCATGTTGCCTGCCGGAAGGCACGACCTGCAGCTCACGAACGAAACCCTCGGCGTATCCGAGCGCCGAACCGTGCAGGTGAGCGCCGGAGCGACCGCCACCATCCGCGTAGACGTGCCTTCGGCTCCGCTCAGCATCAATGCGTTGCCATGGGCCCAGGCGTGGGTCGATGGCAAGCTGGTTGGCGAAACACCTATCGGGAACCACAAGGTGAGTGTCGGCACGCACGAGATCATCTTCCGACACCCCGAACTTGGTGAACGTCGACAGACCGTGACGGTGTCTCTCAAGAGCCCCGCGCGCGCGTCGGTTGATATGAGGAAACCGCAGTGACTACTTTCACATTGTCTCTCCCGCTGACGGTCGTTCTTCTCGGCGCGGCAATGACCGGGGCCGCCGCGGCCCAGGCGGTTCCCCCTGTTCCGTCGCTTATAAACGCCGTCGACATCGATCGCGTGCGGGCGCTCTATGGCTCCGCCGCGTATGAAGAGGCCCTGGCGGCAATGCCGGCGGTGAACGGCGAATCGGTTCGAACGGATCTGGAGCAGTATCGGGCGCTCTGTCTGCTGGCCCTCGGGCGCGAGAAGGACGCCGTTGCGACCGTCGAGCGGCTGGTGCGTGACAACCCGACGTATCTCCCGGCCGCCGGCGACATATCTCCTCGGATGCAAACGATATTCGCGGCGGCGCGGTTGAAACTGGTGCCCGCCCTTGCTAAGGCCGCATATGGCGAAGCGAAGGCCGCCTACGAAACCAGCAACCGCGAGGGTGCTCACGCGGCCTTCAAGCAGACGGTCGAGCTGATCGACAGCCTGCCCGCCACCGAGCAGGCGCCGCTTGCGGATCTGCGCCTGCTGGCGGGAGAATTTCTGAAGT
>JACDCA010000597.1 GCA_013694635.1 Acidobacteriota bacterium
GCGACTGTGTCGGTGGCAGGCGCATGTCCGGCGGCTTTGGATACAAACCCACCCCGATACTGGTTTCGCCGCTGCCGTCGTTGCCATGACACGCGGCGCAGTGATCCGCATAGTGGGACAGCCCGGCGGCCAATACCTCACTCGTGACGGGGACGGGATTCTTCAACTTCCGATCGCCGCTCGGCACCGCCAGCTTGCGCATGGTTCGCGCTATGAAGGTTTCAAGCGCTCCGGGCTCCGCCTTTGCGCTGATACCCTGCGAGCCAATCCACAGGAACATCGCGGCGGCAGCTGCGGCTCCCACCACCGCCAGCAACAAGGCCGCTTTCAGAACAGGCCGCAGGTTCCACGCTTTCATCGCGTGCTCGCGCGTATCACCGAGGATGCTTCTTCAAGTATGCGGCGGGATTCTTACGGAAGTCGTCGCGCGTCCTCGTGGAACAGAAGTAGTAAACCTTGCGCTCGTAGACCGCCTTTGGCGCCGTGGCCTGGCCCACGTTGTCCGGGCAGGCGGGATCTGCGATGCGTTCCGCCATGTTCACCGGCAGCATCGCTTCCCCCGGTGCTGGCGCGGCGTCGTCGCTCGTCTTCGGCGGAGCGCCGGCCATGGCCATCTTCGAATGATCCATCCCGGCCATCGGTTCCGCCGGCTTCGCGCCAGGTTTGGCGGGCTTCGTTCCGGGCGCCGGCTTCCCCATCGCCATCTTCGAGTGGTCCATCCCCGCCATCGCGTCGACCGGCTTCGCGCCAGGCCTGGCGGGCGTCGCTCCCGGCGCCGGCTTCCCCATCGCCATCTTCGAGTGGTCCATCCCCGCCATCGCGTCCGCCGGGGGCGCGGCAGCGGGCGTCCTCGTCACGGCGGCCCGGCAGGTAAAGAGCTGGGCCTGCGCCGCGCCGACTGCCCGTTGCAGATCAGCCAACCTCTCCGCGGTACCGCTTTCTCTTGACGCGCTCTCGAACCTCGTGCTGGCGGCCTCGACGATGGCGAGCGCCTTCCGGCCCCCCTCTGCGCAGGCTGGATTGGACGCAGCCGAAGCCGTCATACCCGCCATCTGGTGACCCTCGTGCTGCGCGTACGCATCGGCGACTGCGATCGACATGGCGACGAGGATGATCGGAAGACGTCTGGTCATGGTTCTTCGCGGACTCATGCGTTGCTCACTGCGTGTCCTGCGCTGGTACTATCGTAAGGCTCGCGTTCCCCGATAACGGCCACGCGCAACAACGTGAACACAATTTAATGTGACCCTGCGTTGCTGGCACAGCGCGTGGCGCGCGCTACAATCGCGTCTCCGGACATGGCACACCCAGCAACCGACCCAGCCATGCGTGTGCTGCTGGTTGAGGATGAGCCGAAGCTCGCCGCCTTGATCCACAAAGGGCTCACCGAAGACGCCTTTACCGTCGAGACGGCGCCCGACGGAGAAACGGCGCTCGAACTCGTCCGGTCAAATTCCTACGACATAGTCATTCTCGACATCATGCTGCCGGGGATAGATGGGTTCGCGGTGTGTGAGGGGATCCGCGCCTCGCACCTGGACGTCCCCATTCTCATGCTGTCGGCCCGCGGCATGATCGAGGATCGTGTTCGTGGCCTCGACACCGGTGCGGACGACTATCTGACGAAACCCTTCGCGTTTTCAGAGCTCAGCGCACGGATGCGCGCCCTTCTGCGCCGGCAGCCCGCGGGAGCCTTTCTGGTGCTGACAGTGGCCGACGTCATACTGGATCCCGTTCGGCGCGTCGTGACCCGCAGCGGCAGGCGACTGGACCTGACGCAGAAAGAACTCGCGTTGCTGGAATACCTGATGCGGAACGCCGGCCAGGTGCTTACCCGAGCCATGATTGCCGAGCAGGTCTGGGACGTCACCTGGGACCGTCTGACCAACGTGATCGACGTGTTCATCAACCACCTGAGGAAGAAACTCGAAGAGGCCGGGGAACCGCGGTTGATTCACGCGGTCCGCGGCGTCGGCTACGTGATGCGGAGCGCCGACGAACGTGCGGATGCTTGAGAGCCTTCGCGCACGCCTCACTGCATGGTACGTGGCGGTGCTCGCCGTCGCCCTCTGCCTGTTCGCGGCTCTTCTCCATGGCTCGCTTTCTCAACGGCTCTATGGACATCACGACGACGAACTCTCAACCGAGGCGGAACAGATCACGGCGCTCCTCGTTGACGTCGCTTCCCCCGGCCAGGTTGCCGCGGCACTGGACAGCGGCGTGGGTGTGGAATCGCTGGTCCTCGTGCTGAATGCTTCGGGCGCGATGGTGTATCGCTCGCAGGCCCTGCGAGACGGCGAGCCCGCCTTGGCCCGACACGAAGTACTCGTCCACGCCGCCACGATCGGAGCTACTCGCGCACAGTTCTTTACGGCCGTCCTCGAGTCAGCGGGCACCGTCAGATTCATCTGCCTCCCGCTGCCTAACCCGCGGGGTCTTTACCTGCAGGTGGGCCAGCCGATAGGCGAGGTGGGAGAAACGCTGAGGTTCTTGACGGTTGCCTCGCTGGTGCTCATTCCGGTGGTGCTGGCGGTAACGGGTTTTGGCGGGCTGGTGATTGCGCGGCGGGCGCTCGCGCCGATGGAGCGGATGCGCACCACCCTCGAGACCATTCAGGCGGAAGACCTGTCACGGCGAATCGATGTGCACCCGCGGGAGAGGGAACTGGGGCAACTGGTCGGTACGCTCAACCGTCTGCTCGATCGACTGGCGCGCGCTTTTGCGTCGCTGCGCGAGTTTGCCGGCGACGCGTCTCACCAGCTGCAGACACCACTCACGGTCATGAAAGGCTCGATTGATGTCGCACTCTCGGCGCCACGCGATTCGAACACCTACCGCGAAGTGCTCGGGCAGGTGGCACAGGAGGCCGACACGATGTCCGCCATTCTGATGGACTTGCGCGCGCTGAGCCTTGCCGACGCCCCCGTCCAGTCATCCAGCGGGCCGTCGGTGCACCTGTCCGATATCGTCTCGGAAGCGGCCGACCTCCTCGTTGCGCTGGCTGAGCCATCCGATCTTGGTGTCGACGTCTCGATCGAGTCCGGTATTTTCATTAGAGGAGACGCCATACGATTGCAGCAGGTGGTGCTCAATCTTGGAGAGAATGCCGTGAAATACAGCCGTCCCGGAGGGCGGATCACCATCGGCCTTACGCGCGACGGCGCGCAGACCGCGTTGACGGTTTCGGACTCCGGTACCGGCATCGCGGCAGACGACTTGCCGCACATCTTCGAGCGCTTCTACCGGTCGCGGCGGGCAGGTCAGGGGGCGGACGGAACGGGGCTGGGCCTCGCCATCGCCCGCCGCATCGTCGAAGCGCACGGGGGCCGGATTGCTGTGGAGAGCCGCGCGGGCGCAGGCGCAGTTTTCACCGTACGCCTCCCGCTTGCGTCGGCCTGACGCCGTAATGAAAACAATTTAATTCGGCCGTCGATTGGCCGGCTCTATCCTCGCAAGGATGCTCGTGGAGGCTTTTGCATGATGTCTCGTTCCGCCGCCGGCCTGGCCTTGCTGGTGGTGGCGCTAGCCGGCGGAGGCTGCGCTACGCTTGGGCCCGATCGGGGGCGAATAGAAACCGACACGCTGGTCAGCTCGCGCAGCAACCCTGCGTTGGAGTGGGCGCAATCACCCACTGCGGACGCCGATGCCGCGAGGCTGCGCGAGCAGCCGATGACACCGGTCAACGCCGTCCAGATGGCGCTCCTGCGGAGCCCGCGACTCCAGCAGGAGTACGCGCGGCTCGGGCTGATCCGTGCGGACGTGCAGGAGGCCATTCAGGTGGCCAACCCCCGCCTGAACGCCAGACGGCTCTCCGGCGACGGGCTCGTGACGACGACGCTGGGTTTGGCGATGCCCCTCGTCGATCTGCTCGTGCTGCCGAGCCGCGTCCGCCTGGCGCGGGCCGACTATGAACGCGCGAAGCGCGAAATCGCCGCATCGATTCTGGCCGTGACAGCCGACGTCGAGGCCGGATGGTACGGGTACGTCGGCGCCCAGCAGATCGCCGACATGCGCGCGACGGTCGCGAGCGGCATGGCGACGGCGGCTGATCTCGCGCAACGGTTTTTCGAGGCCGGCAACATCAACGAGCTTCAACTAAAGCAAGAGCAGGCCGCGGCAAGTCAGGCGCGCATCGACGCAGCGCGTGCGCGGGCTGACGCCCAGCGGGCACGTCTGCAGCTCAATACGCTGATCGGACTGTCAGGCACGGACGCCGACTGGCCTGTGAGCCCGGAACTGCCGACGCCGGTCGCGGAGGAGGATTCGGCCGAGGTCCTGCAGACGTTGAGCCGGAACACCAACCTTCAGTTAATGGCTGCCCGGCAAGAGGTGCTCGTCATGGAAGGCGCGCTCGCCGCCACTCGCCGGTTTCGCCTCCTCGGCGGCACCGAGATCGGGTACGAGCGCGAGCGTGAGGAGGACGGAGCGCGCCTGAAGGGTCCCACGATCAATCTCGAACTACCGGTGTTCAATCAGGGACAGGCCCGCGTCGCTCGCGCCCAGGCGCTGCTGGCGCAGTCGCGTGCCCGCCTTGGCCAGCTGGAACTGGCGGCTGGCAATGCGGTGCGCCTCGGCACGGAACGCGTGCGCGTACTGCGAGCAATCGTGGAGACCCATCGGGACGTCCTGATCCCGCAGCGTGAAAGCGTCGTAGCGCGCAGCCAGGAGCAGCAGAACTACATGATCATCGGGGTGTTCGAGCTCATACAGGCCAAGCGTCAGGAGTACGACGCTTACCAGAGTTATCTCGAAGCGATCCGCGACTACTGGCTCGCGCGCACCGACCTGTTGCGTGCGGTCGGTGCCCGCCTGCCAAGCGAATCGATGGCTACCCCTGATCGGAATCCTGGAGGCCAGCGATGAGCGTCACCCGACGGAAGCTCCTGATGGGCGTCGGCGCGACGGCGATCGCGCAGGCGCTTCCCATCTTTCGACCCACATCCGCTCAGGGTCAGACGCCCGGCACACAGGCGCCGCAGCCGCCGCTGACCTCGGGCAGTCAGACAACGTCCGCGCCACCCGTGCCACGTGACGGTCGCTACGTTCCCGTCCGCACGCTCAACGGCTGGACACTCCCGTGGCGGATGAACAATGGCGTCAAAGAGTTTCATCTCGTCGCCGAGGAAATCGTGCACGAATTTGCCCCCGGCTCGAAGGCCACCTGCTGGGGCTACAACGGCAGCACGCCCGGACCGACGATCGAGGCGGTCGAAGGCGACAGGGTTCGCATCCTCGTCACAAACCGCCTGGGCGAGCATACGACGGTTCATTGGCATGGTCTGATAC
>JACDCA010000600.1 GCA_013694635.1 Acidobacteriota bacterium
CAATCAAGTATAGGTTCCTGTGCATCCATGTGGTTTCGATCTTCTGTGCCAGCGCGCGCTCGATCACTTCCTTGGCCTCGTCGATGCGATTCAGCCCCACGAACGCCGTCGCCAGATTCGAGTAGGCGGGGGCGGCATTAGGGTTAAGTCCGATAGCTTCGCGCGCCTCCTCAACGGCTTTCTCATATTGACCGAGGTTGTTGTATTGAAGAGCAAGATTGTTGTGGGGCACGAAGTCGAGCGGGTACGTGCGCTTCCACAACTCCAGCGTTTCAATCTTCTTCTCCACTTCCCTGGTCACATCATCGTAATAATTCGCAGCGATAAACAGTCTCTCGCGCTCACTGACCCGTTCGCGCAAATCGTAGGCTTTTTGCGAAGCTTCGGCGGCAAGCCCAATCTGCCTGCTGTTGACGTACACAGCCGCGAGCCGGGCGTAAGCGAGGGCGAAATTCGGGTCTAGGTCGGTGGCGCGTTTGTAAAGCGGGATGGCTTCGAGGTACTTGCCCTTGTGGTGCTGCTCGACTCCCAGCGTGTAAGCTTTGAAGGCCTCAAGCGATGAGGTCGTGGCCTGCTCGATCGGGGCGTCGAACTTCTGGATGGACGCGAGCGACTCGCCGAACTGCTCCCTTAACTTCGTCGCCGCTTGGCCAAGCGCGCGGAGCACGCGTTCCTTGCTCTCCGCCTCCACCTGTTCTCGCGCGATCGTATCGCCCTTCTGCGCGTCAATCGCTTCGACCGTGATGACGTAATGGTTGCCCATGCTCCCGATCGAACCCGCGAGCATGGCTTTCAAACCCTGACGTTGGCAAATCTCCCGCCCCACGTCTCTCGTCACGCGCTCTTCGGCTGGACGCCCCATGAACTTGAGCGCCTCGCGCACGCGGTCTTCGGAGAAGATGTTCAGGAAAGGAGATTGGCCCAGTTGGACAGCCAGGGCTTGCTTGAGCGTGTCGTCAAAGATCGGGTCTCCGGTTGTGTTGTCAAAATCCGCCAGCAAAATCGTATCCTTCTCGGTTAAGACTGGGAACCGGTTGAAAAAGAAGAATAACAAGGCTATTGACGCTATTAAGAGCGGTACTAAACCGAGAACAGCAAAACGCTTATGGTGTCTGATGCTATTGACAATGTATTCCGCGCTCGAAGTCGTGTGCTGGGGACTATCGCTTGTTGTGGCATTAGAGACTTGAGTTTTCACTTCTTCCCGTTCTGGTGCTGCGGTTCGTTCCAGCTTATTCTGAAACTCCAAGTCTTGTTTGACATCTTTCAAATCAATCAGTACATCTTTCGCCGTTTGGTAACGCTCTTCACGGTCTTTTCTGAGTGTCTTGTTAATTATCCGTTCAATTTCGAGCGGAACGTCAGGCGTTTGCCGGCTCAAAGGCACCGGTTCCTTATTCAGGATTGAACCGATTGTCTCAACCGCATTCACGCCTTCAAACGGCCGCTTGCCCACCAACATTTCATAAAGCATTACGCCGAAGCTGAAAATATCCGAGCGCGCATCAACCGTTTGCCCCCGCGCTTGTTCCGGCGACATATACGCAGCTGTTCCGATTATCGTGCCCGCTCTGGTTTGTGCTTCAGTTGCCGCTTCCAAATCAGTTTCACTTAGCTTCTCGGTCAGCTTGGCAATGCCGAAGTCGAGTATTTTTATTAACCCGTCAGGTCGAATCATCACGTTGTCCGGTTTAATGTCTCGATGAACAATACCGGTGCGGTGAGCGGCGTCCAGAGCACTTGCAACTTGAATGGCTATCTCAAGCGCGGATTTGAGATTAATAGGCGCGCCCTTTAATCGTTCGCGGAGAGTATCGCCCTCGATGTATTCAGCAGCGATGAAATGCGTATTATCTGTTTCACCGATTTCGTAGATGGTGATGATGTTTGGATGATTCAAGCCAGATGCAGATTTCGCCTCGCGCACAAAACGCTGCATTCGGTCTTCGTCTTGCGCGACCGCACCGGGTAAAATTTTTAAGGCTGTTTTGCGTTCAAGGCGCGTATCTTCCGCCAGATAAACCTCGCCCATTCCGCCTGCGCCGATTTGTTCGATTATCTCGTAATGCCCGAAACATTTTCCCGCTTCCAGATGCTTCGTCTCGGCTTTGATAATGACACTGGCGACCTCCGCGGCGGCGGGTTGTTCCATAAAAC
>JACDCA010000284.1 GCA_013694635.1 Acidobacteriota bacterium
GTGTGCAGCTCGCCGCGGGCCAGCATCGGCTTCAGCATCTGCGAGGCGTCCATCGCTCCCTCGGCGGCGCCGGCGCCGACGACGGTGTGCAATTCGTCGATGAAGAGGATGATCTGCCCCTGCGCGTCGGTGATCTCCTTGAGCACCGCCTTCAGCCGCTCCTCGAACTCCCCGCGAAACTTCGCGCCCGCCACGAGCGCGCCCATGTCGAGCGCGAAGATCTTCTTGTTCTTGAGCCCCTCCGGCACGTCCTGCCGGATGATGCGCTGGGCCAGCCCCTCGACGCCGGCGGTCTTGCCGACCCCTGGTTCGCCAATCAGGACCGGATTGTTCTTCGTGCGGCGCGACAGCACCTGAATGACGCGCCGGATTTCCTCATCGCGCCCGATGACCGGGTCCAGCTTGCCCTTCCGCGCCAGCTCCGTCAGGTCGCGGCCGTACTTCGAGAGCGACTCGTACGTCGCTTCGGGGTTCTGGCTGGTGACACGCTGCGAGCCGCGCACCGCGGTCAAGGCCTGGAGGATCGTGTCGCGCGTCACGCTGCGCTGCTGAAGCAGTCGCGCCGACGGGGACCTGGCCCCTTCGCTGGCGATGGACACGAACAGATGCTCGGTGCTGACGTACTCGTCCTTCAGCCGTGCGGCTTCGGATTCGGCGGCGTCTGCGACCTGACGGAGCCGCGCAGAGAGCGACGGCTGGGCCCCGCCGTGTGCGCGCGCCAGGCGCGCGGTCTCGGCCCGCACCGCCGCGGCGAGCTCCGCGGGGTCCACGTTCATCTTCCTGAGGAGCGACGGCACGATGCCGTCGCGCTGTTCGACCAGCGTCAGCAGGACGTGCTCGGGCGTGATCTCGGGATGCCCTTCGCGCTCGGTGAGCTGCTGCGCGGCGAGGGTCGCCTCTTGCGCCTTCTCGGTGTACTTGTTGATGTTCATCATCTCGCCTCAGGGCTAACAGCCCTGGCCTGCGCCTGTTCCTTGCCGTAGTCCAGCCCTTTAGGGCTGTCTATCTGCCCTTTAGGACTGCTTCTCGATCTTCTGTAACGCCTCGAAATGCTGCCGTTGATCCTTCGTGAGGGAGCGGGGGAGCTGGACCTCCGAGACGGCGTACAAGTCACCGCGCTGATCTGGCTTGCCGACGATCGGCATGCCGTGCCCTTTGAGCCGAAAAACCTGGCCGTTCTGCGTCGTCTCCGGGACCTTCAGGCGAACCGAGCCGGTCATGGTCGGGACGTTCGCCTCGCCGCCGAGCACTGCCGTCGTCAGCGGCACGGCGACCTTCGTCCGCAGATCGTTGCCGTCGCGTTCGAAGGCCGCGTGCGGCTGGAGCTTCACGCGCATGTAGAGGTCGCCTGCAGGGCCCCCGTTCGCCCCTGACTCTCCCTCACCGGCCGCGCGCACGCGGGAACCGTCCTTGACGCCGGCGGGTATGCGCACGTCCACCGTCCGCGCGTGTCCTCCTTCCTTGATCGAAATCCGCCGCGTCGTCCCGTGGTACGCCTCGTCGAGCGAGAGCTCCACTTCGCTCTCGATGTCGCGTCCCTTCTGGACGCGCGCGCGCCCGCGCCCGCGGCCGGCTTCGCGCGTCGACCCGGCACCGCCGAAGAACGTCTTGAAGAAGTCGGAGAAGGGATCCTCGTCGCCGAACATCTCCCGCATCTCTTCTTCGGTCATGGTGCGGTAGCCGCCAGGCGCGCCGCCAACGTTGCCCGTTCGCCCGGCGCCGCCGAATGGGCTGCCGGCCGGCCACCCCTGCGACCCCGGTTGTTGCGCCTGCTCGTACTGACGCCAGTTGGCGCCGAGCTCGTCGTATTTGGGCCGCTTCTCGGGGTCGCCAAGCACTTCGTAGGCCTCGTTGATCTCCTTGAATTTCGCCTCGGCGCCCTTGTCGCCGGGATTGACGTCGGGATGATGCTTGCGCGCGAGCTTCCGGTAGGCCTGCTTCAGCTCCTTGTCGGACGCCGTCTTGGTGACGCCGAGCGTCTGGTAGTAGTCCTTGAAATCCATCAGAGGCCTGCCATCTCGGCGATCTTCTGGATCTCGGTGGCGATGCGGCGGCGGGATTCCGGACGCCCTTCCTTGATCAACGGCTGGATGCGCTGCACGGCTTCGGCAATCTCCAGGAGACGCTGCACGCCGGCCAGATTCACTCCGGCCTCGTCCACGAGATACTTGATGAGCCGGAGGCGCTCCAGCTCGTCCTCGGTGTAGACGCGCATGCTGCCGATCGTGCGCGTGGGACGGACCAGCCCCAGCCGCTCGTACTTCCGCAACGTCTGCGGGTGCAGGTCCAACAGCCGCGCCGCCATGCTGATAAAGTAGAGGTCGGGGTGCGTCATCGTGCTTACTAACCTTGCGTCACTTCAACGATAGGTATTGACACGGATCGTGTCAAGTTCGGCAAGAATACTCGGGCCCCGCCGATAGATACATGGACGTTCAGGCTTCTGATTTCATCACCATCGGGCTCCTCGTATTGCTCGAGGGACTGCTCAGCGCCGACAACGCGCTGGTGCTGGCGATCCTGGTGCTGGGGCTTCCCAAGAAGGATCAGCGGAAGGCGCTGCGCTACGGAATCCTCGGGGCCTTCTTCTTCCGCATCGTCGCGATTCTGCTCGCGGTCCATCTGATCCAGGTCGGATGGGTGAAGCTGATCGGCGCGGGGTACCTGCTCTGGCTGTCGTACAGCCACTTCTTCGGCCGGCAGGCGGGGGAGGACCGGCGCGCGATCAAGCCGGCGGCCGGCTGGCTCGGGCTGTCCGCCTTCTGGGCGA
>JACDCA010000684.1 GCA_013694635.1 Acidobacteriota bacterium
GCCGCCGAGGTGAGTGCCTGGGATGCCGTGCCAATCCTGAACTGGATATCGGGCGTGACCGGCACCCGGTTCGCGAGATGCGCCCAGCCAAAACCTTCCGTCCACACGATCTCTCCACCGACGCCGACCGCCACCGAAACACCCGGCAGGTTCTGCCCGGCGGCACTCGCCCGGACGATCTGCCGCGCCTGCTCCACCGCGCCGGTCCAATTCTGCGGTGGGGCCACATGCATCACGGAGGGCACGTCTTGCGGGTTCGGGTGCAGGGGCTTCGATGTCGCGCCCATGTACACAAACATCCCCGCCACAAGCGCGAACAGCAGGAACATGCCCAGGCCGATCAGACCGACCGCTTTCTGTTTCCAACTTTTCATCTCTTCCCGAGGGGCTTCGCCCCTCGGCCTCTTCTACACTCGCCCTCGCTCGCCGCTGCGCCGGCTCGCTCCGGTCGCGTGGCTCGCTCGCTTAGCTCGTTCGCGACGTGGATGCGGCGCTCTCTCAGCAACCGGGCGATCTCCCGGAAACACTGAAACGACAATGCCGCCTGCGCGAGGTGGAAGGTGAGCGAACGCTGAAATACCGGGTTGAAGCTCGTCGCCAGATGGCGGGTTACGCCCTCGTCCTCATGGACATCCAGAATGAGCTGGAGCGTCTCGGCGAACTTCTCGGGGGACGTGCGGACCAGGCAGGTGACGAGCAGTGCTCGCACGTCGTCGGCACGCCGCCAGGCCAGCACGCGACTCGAGTCATGAATGGTCTCGAAGTCGAACCAGCGGGCGACTCCGGCCTCGAGATCGACGAGCACGTTCTCGGCCATGGCGTCCCCGTGGGTAAGTCCCAGATGATGGAAGTCGCCGAGGGCGACGACCGCCCGTTCGATGGCCCGCTTCCGGACCGACTCCTCCAGCAGAGGATCCTCCAGCAAGGTTGCCAGCGTCTTTCCGGCCAGGCAAGGCAGGACGAGCACGCCGTCCTGGCAGGCGATCCAAGCCTTCGAGTACCTCCCCGACCGGAGCAACCGCCCGAGAGCCAGGCACACGACAAAGTAGGCACGCTCCATCATCGATTGCCTGTCTGGTGTCGAACGTGATCGCTGAGCGAGGTGCGCGCCCAGGGAAAGAGAACCACCGAGACCCACTTCAGAAATGTTCGAAAGTATCCGAAGGGCTGGAGCTGCATTCGCCGGCTGGAAGTGTGTGCAGTGACGGATCGATCGTAGAGGAAGCGTTCATGATGGTACCGATAGGCCGCCTGGGTCAGTGGCCACTCTTCGGCGATCGCCCAGGACTCTCTGAAGGGCCCGTAGCTCTCGAAGTGCGTCCGGTCGCAGCTCATGAACGCCGGCATCGACTGGCTCTCGCCAGGGGCAGGCGTCGCGCCAGCCCCCAGACGGTCCACCAGAGCCAGGCCCGGATCCCGGGCTCGCGGGAGGCGAGTCGATAGAGCACCAGGCACCTGCCCTCGCCCTCGTGGAGCTCCAGGATGCGGTCGACGGCGTTCTCCGGAACGATGGTGTCCGCGTCGACGAAGCAGAGCACACGCCCGGAGCTGGCCGCGGCCCCGACGTTGCGCGACGCGCCGCAGGTCCGGCCGACACAAGAGACCAGTCGGACGCCGACGTTATCGGCGACGATGCCGACGATGACCGCAGTGGCGTCCTCGCTCCCGTCGTCTGCCACGACGACCTCGAATCCGGTATCGGGGAGCCAGAGATCGTTCCGCGAGACGCCCGACGCCTGAGCCACGCTCGCGAGAATGGCCTCCAGGACCTCGCCGATCAGTGCTTCCTCGTTTCGCGCAGGGATCACGAATGAGAGACGACGCTCAGTCATCGCGCTCCAGCATCCATCCCGCGACTACCAGGGCGCGGCCGGGCAGCACTGACCGCTCTCGCCGCGACCGGATCCGCAGCCCGGCCGACGCGACTTCCCGTTGAAGCGTCCAGGTAGTAAAGAAGCGGCGGGTATGCATCGTGAACTCGGCCTGCGGAGGGACGTAGCCGAGGAGCTTCGAAACGTGGAATGCGACGATCGTCCAGACGAACTCGCGGACGCGAAGCCACGCGTAACCAAAGCGGCCCGAGTGAAGGGACTGCACCACGATGATTGGTCCCCGGGTGACGCGAGCCGCTTCTGACAGGACACCGGCCGGGTCGTTCGGGTAGGCGAGCATGAAGAACAGAAGCGCGGCCGAGAACGTTTCGTTCTCGAACGGAAGGACCCCGTCGGCGATCACGACCGGGGGGCGTCCCACGACATGTAAGTCGCTCACGTCGGCTGTGACCACCTCGAGTCTCAGCTCCCGCTCCAACCGGGCAGAGAGGTGTCCCGTCCCAGAGCCGAGATCCAGCACGGGTCCCTCAGTCGGCAGCCATGAACCCACTTGCTCCATGAGCTGACCGGCTCGCCGTTCCATGACGGCGTCAAGAATCGACTTGAACATGACTCGCCCCGAGCAACATCGCCGGTGTGCTCGGTTCGAACCCGGCCTCGAGCAGCTCCTCGGTGAGCCGGAGGATCTTCGGCCAGAAACCTCGCTGCAGATCTCTGGGGTGAATCGCGAGGGTAGGGACTCCACGACCCAGGGATTGAAGTAGTCGACCGATCCCTTGGCCGACGTACCCGAGCCCGCCCCAGCAGCCACAGTCCCAGGTCCAGGTCGCCAGAGGAACCCTTCGGCGCGCCCGTGACTCGAGGGAGAAAAAGCCCAGGACGTGCTGCAGCGCCAGGGTATTCCGTTCGCCCAAACGCACGTGTCCCACTTGCCAGGCCGGTGGCAGGAAGGTTCGCGCCGGCTCCCCGAAGACCTCGGTGAAGACACGCTGTCCGCGCTCGAGCGTGCGTCGAGTCTCTTCGGGATCCAGCCCGTTCATCTCGTCGCTGCTCTCGGCGAACAACGTGGTCGGGCCCCAGCCTCGCTGACGTTGATGGAAGTAGCCGTGAAGGAGAAGCTCCTCGGAGGTCTCCCGGACCAGCCGGCAGTAGTCAGGATGCGCCGCCAGTGACCACTCGCCGTGCCAGTTAGGAACCACCGCGAAGGAAAGACGACGCCCGAGAAAGGGAGCGAGGTCCCGGATCATCACCCGAGTCTCACGTTCGTAAGCTGGGGTAGCGTCGTGGATACAGACGAGGAAGGGCCGCATGGTTCGCCCACTCAACCTTCCCGTTCCGCCGTTTGCCCAGCTTCGTACTCCGTAACGAATGCCCGTTCCGCGCGTGCCAGCAG
>JACDCA010000710.1 GCA_013694635.1 Acidobacteriota bacterium
GTGTCCATGCAGTGCGGCTCGACACGACGATGCCGCTGCCCGTTGCCGGGGTCAGGGCCGTGTTGGCGCCCGTCGTACCCGACACTGCCGCCGCGGCGGCGTCCGTGTGCGACAGAACGATGCGCGCGACCTCATTCGATGACAGCATCCGATCGCCGCTGCCGGTCTTGAACGTCAGCTGGAGCGGCGACGTCCCGCCGATGTCGTACAGATTGCCGGTGATGGTCTCGCCATTGCGCAGCCAGATAACATGCTGGCCGCCACTGACCTTGGACCAGTCCGAGGCGCTCATCGTGCCGCCGGTGAAATCGATCACTGCGACGTCGTTCTGCGGGATGATGCGGTCCTGTCCGTTGACCTTGATCGTGAATCCGACACCGCCATGGTCGAGCAACTGCGCGCTGATGCGTTCGCCCGATCGCAGCGTCAGCGTCGCATTCTCCTGCGCCTGCAAGGCGCCCCCGTACGCTACCGCCGCGACGGCGAGCGCGAAGATCGTGCGTTTAAACATTGTTGAAATCCTCCTGAAACAAATCCAGTTCCCTGGAAAATACTCGAGCCAGTCTCGTCACTCCTCACAATGCAAGGGTGACGCCACACGTCCGCGTCCTGCTGAGGTGACGTGCTCGTGTTCGCAGAGGGCGATTTTTGGGCCAGTTTTGGCCCGAAAAAGGGCCAAAACGCCCCTTATATAATCGATGGATGCCCGCCCCGGGGACCCTCCGCTACCTACCTTCTGTCACCGAAGAGCACCTGGCGAACGGCCTCAAGGTGCTCGTGCAGGAGGTCCGCACGGCGCCTCTCGCGTCGGTCTGGTGCTGGTACAAGGTCGGCTCGGCGGACGAAGGCCCGGGGCTCACCGGCGTCTCGCACTGGGTCGAGCACATGAACTTCAAGGGCACGGTCAACATCCCCCGGGATCGGATGAAGGGAATCGTCGAGCGCTTCGGCGGTATGTGGAATGGGTATACGTGGATCGATCAGACCACATACGTGGAGACCGCCGCGGCGCAGGCACTCGACCAGATGCTGTTCATCGAATCCGAGCGGATGACCAACAGCGTGTTCGATCCTCACGAGTGCGAGTCCGAGCGGACGGTCATCATTTCCGAGCTGCAGGGAGGCGAGAACGATCCGGAGCAGCTCCTGGATACCGAGGCAACAGCGACCGCACTTCGCGTCCATCCCTATGGGCATCCGACGCTTGGCTGGCTGCAGGATCTGCAGTCGATGACCAGGGACGACCTTTATCAGCACTATCGCAGGTTCTATAACCCCGCTAACGCGACGCTGGTGGTCGTAGGCGACGTCGATACGGCAGACGTGCTGCGCCGAGCGGAACACCATTTCCGTGGGATCGCGCGGGGCGTCCCGAACGTTTCGGCGCGACCGGCTGAACCACCGCAGGCCGGTGAGCGCCGTGTTCATCTTGAACGGGAGGGGACCACCGCATATTTGAAGCTGGCGTATCCCGCGCCCGCGGTCGCCGAACCGGATTTCTTCCCGGCACTGGTTCTCGATGCCGTACTCACCGGCGCCAAGGGACTGAATCTCTGGTGCGCGTTTCGCGGCAACCCGCCTCAACGCCGCGCGCGCCTGTACGTCGCGCTCGTCGAGCGAGGCCTCGCGTCGGCCGTCTCGGGCGCCATTCTTCCCACGATCGACCCGTTCCTGTATTCGCTGACTTTCACGGTCACCGATGGTGTGCCTGTGGAAGCCGTGGAGGAGACCTCGCTGGCCGAAATCGAGCGCGTCCGAACGGAAGGCGTCAGCGTCGTCGAGGTACAGCGTGCGAAGCGCCAGTTGACCGCCCGCCTCGTGTTCGAAACCGACAGCGTGACGAACATCGCGCACCAGCTCGGTTATTTCGCGACGGTCGGCGGAGTGGGGCTGTTTTCCAGGCTGCAGACATGCATCGACGCCGTGACGGCAGACCAGGTCTCCGAGGTCGCTCGCCGGCGTCTGACCCCGACCCTCCGGACCGTGGGGTCGTTCCGCCCCTTCGACTCGCTTCGCTCGCTCAGGACCAGCCCCCTGGAGACGCGACGGTGAGCCGCGGGACGCTGAGTCGCGGACGGTCGCCCGTCCGCGACGCGCTCCCCAACGGCGTTGTGACTCTCGTTCAGGAAAACCGCACGACGCCCGCTGTGGCGATCAATGCGACATTCCGCGCCGGTTCGATCCTCGAACCGTTCGCGCTCCCTGGGCTCGCGTACCTCACCGGCCTCGTTATCGATCACGGGAGCTTGACGTGCCCGGCGGAGAAGATCGCCGAGGTCCTGGACGATCGCGGCGTCTCTTTGCGCGTTGGGGTCACGCGCCACACATTCAGCCTGGCCTGCACCTGCCTGGCCGACGATTTCGACGATGTGCTTGCGCTGGTCGGGGAGATCGCTCGAAGGCCCGTGTTTCCGGAAGTGGAGATCGAGAAGCGCCGTGCCGAAGCAATTACCAACGTCGGGCAGGATGCGGACAACCCGGCCGTCCGGGCCATCGAAGGTGTCCTCGACCTGCTGTACGGTCCAGAACACCCTTATGCACGGCCGGCGAAGGGAACGGTGGCGTCGCTCGAAGCGATGCATCGCGCGGACCTCGTCGCCTTCCATGCACGGCATCTCGTTCCGGCGGCCCTGCGCCTGGCGATTGTCGGGGACGTCGAGGCATGGCACGCGATCGATGCCGTCCCGAAGCATTTCAGCGGATGGCAGGGTCCGGATCCGGAACCTGATGTCGTCCCTCCACCACCGCCGGCGACGCGAAAAAGCCGCCGCGTAGAGATGCCCGGCAAGTCGCAGGCGGACATCGCCTATGGCTTCACCGCGATCAGGCGGCTCGACCCGAGGTACTACGCCTACTGGTTCATGAACACGATCCTCGGGCAGTTCGGGCTGGGAGGCCGCCTCGCCGAAAACATCCGGGAAGAGCAGGGGATGGCATATGACGCCTTCAGCTCGTTCGATGGGACCGTTGGCGAAGGCCCGCTGCTGATTCGCGCCGGCGTCGACCCGGTCAACGTCACCCGCGCGTTGGCAGCAATCGATCGGGAAGTCGACCGGATGCGCCGCGACGGGCCGACCCCGGTCGAAGTCGAGGAAACCCGCGCATCCCTGATCGGTTCCATCCCGCGGTTGCTGGAGACGAACGAGAGCATCGCCGAATTCCTGCAACTCTGCGAGCAGTTCGAACTCGGGGTCGATTACGACCGCCGGCTGCCGTCGCTGCTGCAGCAGGTGACGCTCGAAGAGGTCCGTGCGGCGGCGGCAGAATTGCTCGACATCAACCGGGCGTCCTTCGCGGTTGCAGGACCCTGAGAAACTACGAACTATGAACGATGAACTATGACCGGGAATGCGGACTGTCAAGAGCTGTTCAGCGTTCAGCGTTCATAGTTGTAGCAATGCGGGGAGTTCGTGCAGTGAGCGGATGACGGGGATGTCGTCTGGGCAGGTGTCGGGCCTCCGGGCCCGGGCCACGAGGACGCCGCGCATGCCGATGCTGCGCGCACCTTCGATATCGTGCAGCAGGCTGTCGCCCACCATGACGGCCTGTGCGGGCGTCGCGCTCACCCGCTGGAGGGCCGCGTGAAAGATGCTGGGGTGCGGTTTC
>JACDCA010000715.1 GCA_013694635.1 Acidobacteriota bacterium
TTCGCGCGGGATGGACGTGGCGGTCACGTTCAACCGATCCCCGAACGAAGCGAATCAGGTTGCCGCGGCAGTGCGGCGGCACGGACGGCGCGCGGTCACCATCCAGGCGGATCTCTCGAACGCCGACGCATGCCCCGAGGCCGTCAACCGTGCCGCGGAAGCCCTCGGACGTCTGGACGTCCTGGTCAACATGGCGTCGGTTTACCGGCCGCTCCCACTCGCGGATACCGACGCAGCGGCCTGGAACGCGACCGTCGACGTCGACCTCCGCGCGTCGTTCCTCTGCGCGGCCGCTGCCGTGCCGCACATGCGGCGTGCAGGCACGGGCAGAATTGTGAACTTCAGTGACTGGGTCGCTGCCAGCGGGCGTCCGCGCTACCCGGGATACCTCGCGTACTACGTCGCGAAACGCGGCGTCATCGGCCTGACCGAGGCGCTCGCGCTGGAGCTCGCGGCCGACCAGATCCTCGTCAACGCCATCGCGCCGGGTCCGATGCTGGCTCCGGACGGCACATCTTCTGAAGAGGTTGCAGCCGTAGAGTCGGCAACGCCGCTGGGCCATTGGGGAGGCGCCCAGCCAATCGTCGAGGCGGTTGCGTTCCTGATTGCTGCCGATTTCATCACCGGGGAAACGATCCGCGTCGATGGCGGCCGCCACGTCAAGTAGCACTGACCTTCCCATTTTGACAGGCGCGGGAATTGCTTCGATTCCCGTTTGCCGTGAATTCCAGCGACTCACAAGCGCCGGCCCGCATCCTGGTCGTCGATGACCAGGAGGATGTCCGACGGTTGCTGGTGACGGCGCTGGAGCTTGAAGGACACCAGGTCGACGAAGCGTCCAACGCTCCCGAAGCACTCCGCCGGCTTCAGTACTTACACTACGATCTCGTTCTCACCGATTACGCGATGCCCGGCGGCACGGGCGCATGGATGCTCCACGAGGCGAATCGCCGCGGACTCTTGCAGCGGTCTGCGGCCGTGATCATCACGGCCCATCCCGACGTCCGCGGCATCTCGAATGTCGAGGTCGTGACTAAACCGCTCGACCTCGACGACTTTCTCGGCCAGGTCCGCCGGCTTCTCGACACGAAGCATCCCGAACGTCGTGGGAAGGCGCGAACCTCCACGGATCGAGGGGCTGCGCGCGACCCCAGAGTGCAGCTCGTGTTGTATATCAACTCGGAGTCGCCTCAGTCGCTCGAGGCCGCGGCGACTGTGGAGGCCCTCGCTGCGCGCTTCCCTCGTTCTGCGCTCAGTCTTACCGTGCACGATCTTGCGCGCGAGCCGCTGGCGGCCGCGCAGGACGGCATCGGCTTCACGCCGACGCTCGTGAAGCGAACTCCGGAACCGCGCATGTGGCTGATGGGGAACCTTCGTGACCCGGAGGTCCTCGAAGACCTTCTCCGCGTGTGCGGCCTCGGAATCCGTCCGTAATCCGCTTACGGCTGGGCGAATAATTCTTTCATCGACGCGAGGGCGCCACTCAACTCCGCACGATCCCGCGCGAAGCAGAACCTCACGTAGCCTTCTCCCGTCTTTCCGAAGTCCACGCCAGGAACGCAGCCGATGCGTCCCTTCGAGATGAGGTACTCCGTCATGCCCCACGAGAGGGACGGATTCACAATGCCGGCGGGAGGCGTCCACGAGGGATCGATCCGCAGGAACGCGTAGAAGGCACCGGCGGGTGGGGTTCCGGCGAGGACGTGTCCTGCGGCCTCACCGATCCCCTCGTAGAACAGATCGCGCCGCGCCTTCAGCTCGTCGCGGAAAGCCGCGATGCAGTCCTGCGATCCTTCGAGAGCGCCGATGCCGCCGAATTGCACCACCGACGCGATATTGCTCGCGGTGTAGAACAGGACTTTCTTCATCCGGTCGCGCAGCTGCGCGTCGGGGGTTGCGACGTAGCCGAGGCGGAGGCCGGTCATCGCATACGACTTGCTGAACGTGAACATCGAGAGGGTCTTCTCGTATGCGCCGGGCAGCGACGCAGGACTGACGTGTTCACCCTCGAATACGACGTCCTCGTATGCTTCGTCCGAGATCAGCCACAGGCCGCGCTCACGGCAGATGTCGACGATGCGCTGGATGTCGTCGGGCGTCAGCACGCCGCCGGTGGGGTTATTGGGTGAATTGATGTAGATCGCACGTGTTTTCGGACCGATCCTGGCGGCCAGCTCGGTCAGGTCGAAACGCCACCCGAGGTGTTCGTGGAGCGGGCAAGGGACCGGCACGCCATGCGCCGCGCGGATATTGCCCACGCACGGCGGCCACTCGGGATCCGGGATGATCACCTCGTCCCCGGGCTCCAGCAACGCCTGGCAGATGATGTAGAGCCCGTGAATGCCGCCGGTCGTCACCATGATTTCGTCGGCGTTTCGAACGGGGATGCCGTTTGACGTCCGCAGTTTCTCTGCCAGTAGGTCGAGGAGCCGCGGCACGCCGGTGGTCTGGAGGTAGTGGCTGCGGTTCTCGTCGATCGCGCGGTGCATCGCCTGCTTGACCGTGTCGGGCGCGTCGAAGCTCACGTCTCCCTGATCCAGGCGGAACGGATCCTTGACCGTATACATCATGTCGCGGATGCGGATGATGCCTGAGAACGGAACGGTGTCGAGGAAAGAACCCATATAGTCGTCAGTCGTCCGTCCCGAGCGTGACAAAAAGAGAGAGTCGGCGGA
>JACDCA010000717.1 GCA_013694635.1 Acidobacteriota bacterium
GTCCGTCGCACAGGGAATCGCCCACCCGCGGCTCAGCTCTGCGGGCCCGAGGGTCGCGGACAGAGCGACGTAGATAAGGGCTGGCGCCGCCATGCCGCCGACCGCCGCCGCGAGCGGCGACAACGCCTGCCGGGGAGATGCCAGCGGCCCTCCTGGCAACGTCGCTTCGAACACTTCCTTTGCCGCGAGCGCAAAGAAAAACACCATTCCGACGTCGTTTACCCAGAAGTGCAGAGGATGTGCGATGCGATCGTAGGTCGTCAGGTCAAGGTTCGCCCATACCACTGCCGAAATTGTTCCCGCCAGCAGCAGAAGCGAATTTGCAAAAATAAACCTGACCAGCCTGGAACGATTGCCGGTCATCGTTTTTCAGAGGGTGAGTCTGGTCTACGAAGTACGGCTGCATCGCGAGCGTTGAGCGCCGCCAGCAGAAAGAGCATCAGGCCCACCAGGAGGAGGACATGCACGAAGGCTCCCAGTGGGAATACGCCGAGGACCCCAAGCAACCACGTAATCAGCAATACGAATGCAATCTGAAAAAGCATCTCGCCTCCAGACCGCAGCCGAGCGTCCCACCTGGCGGATGCTCGGATGCGCTTTATTGTGGTTGCAGCGAGATGCCCGGCACCGCTGGGCAGGATGAGGGCGAGTACAGGCAGGCGGCGGTCATTCGCCAGAACGAATGAAGAGCCACTGTACGGACGATCCGCCGAGCCTGCGAACTCGAATCCCCTGGTCTCGCGACGACCACGAGGATGGCGGCCCGACCATCCGGTTGCCTGCAGCGGAATCCCGCTGCACCCCTCGATTTCTCCAGTAGCAGTATACGTTGATCGTACGATCGCAAGTTCCTCCAGCAGTGCTTGGGTGAGCGTGCCGGCGGATTGATGCGGTCGGTCACGGCCGGTGATGCTAGCCTAACGGAATGCTGAGCGGAGGTCGTAGCTGAAGGCCTCGCGTGCCGTCGCGTCGGTTGCTCTTGCCGGTTTGGCGGGCGTCGCAGTCTTCGGGCTGCTTGCGTGGCGCAGCGTCGAGGTGGAGCAGGCCGAGCCGAATGAAGCGTTAGGCCGCTTCACAGAGATTCGCAACCGGTTTACCGGATCGGATCCGATTTTGCGGGTCGACGCCGAAGGCCGCATTGTGCGGCGCAACCCGCCTGAGAGGGAGACAGGTCCGCCGAAGCACCTTCGCGTGCTGACGTATCGGGCCTCTGAGCAACGCCTGGTCTGCGCTAACATCGCGTTCTGGTTCTTGACCGTGAAGGGCCCGGCCGTGCAGTTCTCGCTTCGCGGCACGGGCTTGGACCTGAATCGCCTCGGGATCACGCCAAGCGATCTGAAGCGCTATGGCCCGTGTCTGGTACTCGATGAAGCCCGCGCAGATGGATCGCGGCTGCTTGTCTGGACGGAATAGGCAACAGGGCACAGGGCCCAGTGGGAGATCCTGATCACGGGGCACTGAAGGACCACTGCCGAAAGGAGCGGGGATGGACAGTAAAGAACACTTTCCAGCGAAGAGCCGACGGGTTCACCCCGTCGCGACCTATGCCACCGTGGCGTTCGTAGCGTTCCTCCTTGGCTTCGTCCCGATGTGGTTGTCCGCGCGGAGCCGCGCGAACGAACGCGACGCGGCGCAGCAGGCCCTCCGTCTCGCGGAGATCGAAAACGCCCTCGCCGCAGCCACCATCGACGCGCCGCGAGGCGACTACGAACCGGCACGCCAGGCGGCTAGTACCTTCTACACGAACCTGCGGGCGGAACTCGATCGCGGCGATTCGGGCTTTCCCGTCGCCCAACGTGATGCGCTGCAGGCACTCCTCGTCGAGCGCGATCAGATGATTACGTTTCTCGCACGCAGCGATCCCGCCGTTGCAGAACGTCTCACAAATCTGTATGTCTCGTATCGGCAGACAGCCGGGACGCCGCAGCGGAAACCAGCGCCATCAAACGACGGCCGTTGACGTTCGGCCTGTGGCACCTTCATGAAGAGACCCCGTCTCCGCTTCAAACCGGCGCCGCACGGGCGCAAGCAGCAGGTGGGTCCATGATTGTGGTCGTCATGGGAGTAGCCGGTTCGGGAAAAACGACCGTGGCCACCATGTTGGCCGATGCGATGCGTTGCCCGTTTCTCGAAGGGGATTCGCTGCACCCGGCCTCAAACGTCGAGAAGATGAGCCGCGGGATTCCCTTGACGAATGCCGACCGTGCGCCGTGGCTCGCGGCGATTCACCCACGGCTGCTCGACGCGTTCGAGCGGCAGCAGAGTCTGGTCGTTGCCTGCTCAGCACTCACGCAATCGTCCCGGACAATCCTCGCCGAAGGCATTCCGATCAACTGGGTATACCTCAAAGGCGATACGACGCTCATCCGGTCCCGATTGCAACATCGCCCCGGGCATTTCATGAAAGCGGAGATGCTTGCGAGCCAGTTGAAGGCATTGGAGGAACCAACGGACGCGATCACCGCCGACGTCTCAATGCCACCGTCGGCGATCGTGGAGGGAGTCTTAGCCGAATTGGACGGGCAAATCGATGTGGATGGCACGTCCAGTGCGCCGACTCGCTAGGCGATGAGGCCGGCCCCGTCGATCGATACGGCGGCTGCTGACTGAGAGAAGTGCAGGCATCCGATGGCGTGACAAGCTCGCGTTGTGGACCGCCCCAAATTGCGCGCGGGCGGTATGAGGAGCGATGCGGATGGGTGTGACTTCGTCGGTGAGCGACAGGCACGCGTTTGATGTCGAAAAGCGCGGCATGAGGCGAGGCTCGGGGGTTGATCCCTGTGTGATGGTCATCTTCGGCGCAGGAGGCGATCTCACGCGCCGCGAGCTGGTGCCGTCGCTGTTCGAGCTGTACCGCAAACAGCTGGTGCCGGAGCGGTTTGGGGTGGTTGGCTTTTCGCAAGGCGAGTGGGACACTTGACGCCAATGGCACGAATGAAGCACCAGCGATCGCGCGGAGGCTATATGAGTCTACGGGTCCTGACTCTTGTGAGTGTTGCACTCGTGCCGCTGCTGGTGTTCGTCGCCAGTCTGACGGCCGCTGTGCGCAGCCAGGAGTCGC
>JACDCA010000742.1 GCA_013694635.1 Acidobacteriota bacterium
GATCCGCATAGAACGCGTGGCCGGGCACAAAGGCCACGCCGTTCGCCACGGCGTGTTCGAGCAGAACGCGTGAGCTCGCGCCGCCTGACAGGCGGCACCACAAGTACAAGCCGCCCTGGGGCCGGACGACGCGGATGGAGCCCGCGGGGATGTGCTTCTGCATGGCCGCGAGCATCAGCCCGCAGCGCCGCGCGTGCTCGCTACGCAGCCTCTTCAGGTGCGCGTCGAAGCTGCCGTCAGCCAGAAGGCGCGTCAGCGCGAACTGCACCAGGTTCTGCGTATGGGGGTCGAGACGCTGCTTGATCAGCGCAATCTGGTCGACGATCGAAGGAGTCGCCGACAGCCACCCGAGGCGCAGCCCTGGCGCAAGCACCTTGGAAAAGCTGTTCAGATGGATAACCAGGTTCTGCGTGTCGATCTCCTGCAGCGAGGCGGGCGGCGTGTCGCCGAACGACAGCTCCCGGTACGTGCCGTCCTCGACGATCGGCACACGATAGCGCTCCGCCAGCTTCAGCAGCTCGCGCCGCGTGCGGATCGGCATCGTGATCCCGGTGGGGTTCTGAAAGGTCGGGTTCGTGTAAATCAGTTTCGGCCGGTAGCGCACAAGCGCGTCCTCGAGCTCGTCGATGTCGCCGCGCAGCACGTCCCACCCGATCAACTTGGCGCCCGCCGCATGGAACGACTGGATGGCGCCGAGATACCCGGGGCGATCGATGATGACGGCATCACCGGGATCGATCAGACAGCGGGCCAGCAGGTCGAGCCCCTGCTGTGCGCCGGCGAGAATCAGGACGCTCTCGACCGGCACGCGAAAGCGCTCCGCGATCGCCTTCCGGAGCACCGGCTGCCCTTCGGTCGGCCCGTGGCGCCATGCCGACTGTGCATCGCGCGTCAGGACGTGGTCGACAGCGCGCTGGAAGGCTTCCGTCGGAAAGCAGTCGATGGCCGGCTCCCCGGCGGCGAGCGACAGGATCCGCGAGTCTGTCGCGTGCCTCAACGCATCCCTCATCGTCGAATCGCTCGAACGAAGGGCGGCGGACGCAATCTTGCCGCGCCAGGCGAACGGCGTCCCGGACGGCTCCGGGGATGCGCACACGAACGTGCCCCGGCCGACGTAACCGCGCAGCAACCCCTTGGACTCGAGCTCGCGGTACGCACTAACGACCGTGGTCCGGCTGATTTGCAGCCGGCTTGCCAGCTCGCGTTCGGGGGGCAACCGCGCCCCTGATGCCAGCTCGCCGCGGGCGATGGCTGATTCAAACAGACTGACGAGATGCCCGTAGAGCGGCCGGGCGCTGCGCACGAACTGACGCTCGATCTGCTGCATCATCAGAGCCTCCGGGAAGGGAGCGAGTCTGCGCTTACGCCGACCTGCCGGGGAGGTCCAATCGTCGCTTGGCACCCGCGCAAAGGTCAAATTCGTCAGTTTTGGCCATACAAAGTGGTTGGCCAATACCAATGGGAGGAGTCCAATCAGCGCAGGTCCTCTTTTATCAGATCGGAGTTGATTGCGAAGGCGGCTTCGGCGCCTTCGGAGGCGGCCACGATGACCCACTGGACGGCGCGCGACGCGTCGCCCGCCACGAAGAGGCCGCGCAGATGGGTGCTTTCGAACTTCCCGGTGCGGACGGTCCCTTTTTCGTTGAACTCGCAGCCGAGGCGCACGGCGAGCTCGGACTTTTGCGACTGACCGGTAGTGAAGAACAATGCGCGGCGCTCGAGCGGTTCGCCTTGCGCGAACACGATCCTCCGGAGGATGCCGTCCTCTCCCTCGAGCCGCACGACGCGATCCTCGCGGATCGAGATGCCATTTCGGCTCAGGTGCTCGCGTTGCTTCTCGTCGATCTCGGACGGTCCGTCTGTCACCAGTACGAGGTCGGAGGACCAGTTGGTCAGTTCGAGCGACAGCCCGCAGCCGCGTGCTCCCCGCCCGTAAATCGCAAGCGGCTGGTCCCGGACTTCCCAACCGTCGCAGTACGGGCAGTGGAAAACACTTCGCCCGTAGAGCTCGCGAAGCCCTTCGATCGCGGGGACGTTGTCGCGCACGCCGGTCGCAATCAGGAGTTTCCGCGAGCGCACCTGTTCCCCGCCCTCCAGGGTCGTGACGAAGACGCCGCTCACGCACTCGGCCCCCGTGACGGTGACATCCCGCACTTCGACGGTGTCGTACCGGGTCAACTCCTGGCGGCCGAGGGCGAGGAACTCGGCGGGCGGGATCCCGTCGCGTGTCAGGTAGCTGTGGAGCGCGGTGGTGGCCTCGTTGCGCGGATGTCCATTGTCGCAGAGCAGGACGCGCCGCCGGCAGCGGCCGAGGACGAGGGCGGCGCTCAGACCCGCGGGTCCGCCGCCGGCAATCACGACGTCATACATGGACGTGGAGCAGTTCCTCGAAGGCGGGCAGGCCTCGCAGCGACGCGAGGTCGGGGTCGCGAACCGCCCGCGCCGCCGTCAGTTCAGGGTAGCTCCGCGCGGCGCGCTGCAACGAATCGACCGCGCGATCGTGTTCCCCGCGAAGGGCGAGCACGCAGGCGATGTAGTAACGCGTAAACGGATCGTCCGCGCCCCGCGCGACACGCGCGTCGAAGGCCTTCAGCGCCCGCTCGAAATGCCGAGCGGCATCGTCTGCGCGACCCTGCCGGTGATAGACCGTGCCGACCTTCGCGTTCAGCTCGATCTGCGTCCGCTCGCGGAGGGCGTGGTCACCCGACGACACGAACGCCATTTCCCGCTCGTAGGCCCGCAGCGCTTCCTCGTAGTTGCCGCGCAGGTAGTGGACAT
>JACDCA010000768.1 GCA_013694635.1 Acidobacteriota bacterium
GCGTGAGCAGCGCGCGCTCCGCGAAGGAGGCCCCTGCGTCAAGGGGTGGTCCGAGCCCTCCGGCCGGAAGCCACCCTGTGCGCACGGCGATCAGCAGGAGTACCAGCGACATGATGAGCGGCGGCACTGAGACGAGAAGCATCGACACCGCGCTGATCATCCGGGATGACCAGCGGCCCGGTGCGGCCCCAACGCTGACGCCCAGGGGAATGCCGAGACCGATCGCCAGCACAAGTGCCGAGAGGCCGAGCAGCAGCGTCCGTGGAACGCGTTCCGCGAGAAGGCTGACCACCGGGCGTCGAAAGTGGGTCGATTCACCGAAGTCCAGACGCGCGGTTCTCGACAACCACGACGCGTATTGTTCGAGGAATGGGCGGTCGAAGCCGAGGCGCGCACGTTCGGCGCTCGCGGCCGCGGGGTCGCTACCGAATCGGTCCAGGGAGTCGCCTGGCGCGAGGTGGACGAGGAGCAGCGCAGCCGACGACACGATGACCACGAGCAACAGGGCGCGGAACATGCGCCGGGCGAGGAACAGCGGCATCAGCGCGAGACGCGCAGCGTGTCGGCGGCCCACAGCAGTTGCGGGATCTGGAGCGCCGGCTGCGGATTCGCGACGCGCTTGCTGACCGCGAGCATGACGCGTGGCGCGACGAAGTAAATCGCCGGCTGCTCTTCCCCGAAAATCTTCTGAACCGCCGCGAAAAGCTGCTGCCGCTCCGAGAGCGTCGGCGCCGCGGCCAGCTTGCGCATCAGCTCGTCGATTCGCGCTTCCCAGTCTGTGGCCGGCGACTTCTGACCGGGATTCCACGCGTGGAAGGATCCGCTGCTGAACCAGAAGTCTGCCATCGCAATGGAGGGGTCCGCCGAGCTGGCCTGCGTCCCGAAATAAATGCTGTCGTAGTCTGCCGCCTGCCAGCGCTGGATGATGCTGCCGATGTCGAGACCAACGATATCGACGGTCACGCCGACCTGACGCAGGTGCTCCTGGATCATCGAGGCGGTTCGTTCCCGAATCGTGTGCCCTTTCTGCGTGAGCAGAGAGAAACGCACGGGACGCCCCTGGGCGTCCATCAGCAGACCATCCTGCCGCGGCCGGAGACCGAGCGACGTGAGCAGCTCACGGGCGCGTGCGGGGTCGTGCGGGTACTTCGGGGCGGCTTCCGTGAACCACGTCTTGTTGCCTGGCGTGACCGGACCGAAAATCGGGACAGCAGCGCCTAGAAACACCGTGTTCACGATTGCCTGGCGATCGACGGCGTACGAAATAGCCTGCCTGAACGCGCGCTCGTTGAACAGCGGTTTCCCCCGCTGCATGTTGAACCACAGCAGGTTTGGATCGAGCCCGACGCCGACGTCGATCAGACGCAGCGTGCCTCGCTCGCTGGCACGGCGGAAGGTCGCGACGTCTTCCGCGCGGATGTCGCCGTTGGACATCAGGTCGATCTCACCCGATTCCATTCGCAGCGACTCGGTGTTCTGGTCCGGGATGATGGCGATTGACAGTTTGTCGAGGTACGGGAGCTGGACGCCGCTGGTATCGCGCCGCCAGTACCGCGGGTTGCGCGTCAGCACAATCCGCTGCCCGGCGACGTGCTCGTGCAGCACGAAGGGGCCCAGGCCGACGATCTCAGACAGCGGTGTTCCCATCTTCCACTGATCGGCGAACGTCCTGGCATTGAACGCCGCTTCCAGTTTGTGGCGCGGCAGGATGGGGACGCTGTCGAGCAGGCGCAGTCCGGGGGCAAAGGGGGCCGGCAGCCGGACGATCACGGTGGACGGGTCGGGCGCGTCGAAGGCGAGCGGTTTTCCCCCGACGCGAAGCGACGATTGAAACGCCTTTCCCGCCGTCTCGTCATAGAGGACCCGGGCGGTGAAGAGAACGTCCGCCGAGGTGAATGGAGCCCCGTCCGAGAACTGCACGTTATTCCGTAGTTTGAGCGTATAGGTCAGACCATCGGCGGATTGCGTCCAGCTCTCCGCCAGCGCCGGCAGCAGTTGGTCGGTTGCCCGATCGACAGTCACCAGCCTCGCCTGCGTCAGAAGCGCGAGCACGTCGGCGGCGGCCGACGGTTCCTGGTAGCGGTTGTAGCCCGCGGGCTCGCTTCGGAGCGATGCGACCAGCTCCCCTCCGGTCTCACCCGGAACCCCTTCCTCCACTGGAGTCGGACTGTCCGTCCGGAACATCCACAGGCCCGCCGTGACGACCGCGACGAGCACGATGAGAGGAAGAAGGAGCCTCGAACGCTTAGCCATATCTCGACCAACCGGCCAGTGCATTGGCCTGATATCTGTAACTCTCTGTCAATAAAGGCATTTCTACCTGGGGAGTCCGACCATGCGTGCGGACGGTCGAGGCGGAGCCAACCCTTTGGCTTCGGTGCTCACGAGGCGGCGGTGTGCGAGGCGGGCC
>JACDCA010000774.1 GCA_013694635.1 Acidobacteriota bacterium
CATCAAGCCGCCGTCGAAGATCCACGACGTTCGTCCGGTCTATCCACAAGACGCCCTGGACGCCCGGGTGTCCGGTCTGGTCATCCTCGAAGCGGTCATCGACGCACAGGGGAACGTCCGGTCGGCACGGGTGCTGCGATCCATCCCGTTGCTCGATCAGGCTGCGCTCGACGCGGTCAGGCAATGGCGTTTCACGCCCACGCTGCTCGAGGGCATCGCCGTTCCGGTGCTGATGACCGTCACCGTGAACTTCACGATGCAATAGGAGCCTTGGGGCGGTGAGCCGTTGCTCTTGGCGCGCGCATATGATCGGCCTTTTCTATGGCCAAGGAGCTCACACGATGCGTAGCCACCGCCGATTGATGATCGGCCTCTGCGTCCTCTTCCTCTCCATCGGATGGCACACGATCCCGGTCCCGGCGCAGTCGACTCTGCCATCCGCGCAGGCGGGCGCGCAGATCGTGGATGCCATCCGCTTCCGGGAGATCGGGCCGACAGCGCAGGGCGGCCGCTACGTGGAGTTCGCGGTGGTCGAGAGCAATCCGCGCATTTTCTACGCCGCCACGGCAACCGGCGGCCTGTGGAAAACGGTGAACAACGGAATCAGCTTCACCTCGGTGTTCGACGATCAGCCTGACTTCGCGCTCGGCGCGGTGGCGCTGGCGCAGAGCCGTCCGGACGTCGTCTACGTCGGCACTGGCGAGTCGAACAACTCACGGTCCACCTACGACGGCAACGGCGTCTACAAGTCGGTGGACGCCGGCAAGACGTGGACGAAATCCGGGCTTCCCAACGCCGGGCGCATCGGAAGAATCGTCGTCCATCCAAAGAACCCGGACATTGTCTTCGTGGCCGCAAGTGGACGGCTCTACTCGGAAAATCCGGACCGCGGCGTCTACCGCTCCACCGACGGCGGCCGCACGTGGACGAAGACGCTCGATCACAGGGTGGATGGACGGGAGATCGGCGCAATCGACCTTGCGATGGATCCGGTGAACCCGAGCGTCCTCTATGCCTCGACCTACGACAAGGTGCGGAAGCCGTGGACGTTTGGCGAGGGTGGTCCGGGTAGCGCGCTCTTCAAGTCCACGGATGGTGGCGCCAAGTGGCGCCAGCTGACAAGTGGGCTTCCGACCGGAATGATCGGCCGCATCGGCATCGCCATCGCGCGCAGCGATCCGAAGACGGTCTACGCGGTCGTGGAAAACGCGAACTCGCGAACGGTCGCGCCGGACGAACGGCGCAAGCGGTTGGCGCAGGGGTTCGGGGATGGCTCGATCGGCGACGAGCTGTATCGCTCGGATGATGCCGGCGCGACATGGCGCAAGGTCGCCCCGCCGGACCCTGCAACACCCGCAGTTCAGGCACCCACGACACCGCCCGCGACACCCGCGGCGCAGACCCCTCCGGCGGCAGCGCCGCAGGGCGGACGCGGGGGACGTGGCGGCTTTACGGGTGGCAATCCACCGTATTGGTACGGCCAGATCCGCGTCGATCCTAAGAATAAGGAGCACGTCTACCTTCTGAGCGTGGGAGTGACGCACACGACCGACGGCGGCAAGACGTGGTCCGCGCCGTTCGGCTTCGGCGGCGACAATCACGCGCTGTGGATCAATCCAGTCGACACCGATCACATGGTCCTCGGACACGATCACGGCATGGGCGTGACGTTCGATGCCGGGCGCACCTGGCTGAGCCCCGACAACAAGCCGCTCGCGCAGTTTTATGCGATCGGTTTCGACATGGAACAGCCGTACCACGTCTACGGGGGGATGCAGGACAACGGATCCGCCCGCGGACCCAGCACGATGAAGGGTGGCGGCAACATTCCCTTCGAGGCGTGGTATCGCGTGGGCGGCGGCGACGGTTTCTACAACGCAGTCGACCCGACCGACTCGCGCTGGCTCTACAACGAGAGCCAGTTCGGTGCGATCCAGCGGATGGACCAGAAGACCGGGCAGTCGCGATCCATTCGCTACGCGCGTGCTCAGGGCCAGGAGGCGCTTCGGTGGAACTGGTCGTCGCCCATCCTGATCTCGCCGCACAATCCCGAGGTCGTGTATCACGGCGCGAACGTGCTGCTCCGGTCGAACAACCGCGGCGCCACGTGGACCGAGATCAGCACTGACCTGACGAAGAACCTGCCGGACCGGCGCAACGGAACCGGCAACATCCAGTACGCAACGCTCACCACCGTCGACGAGTCCCCCATCGTCGGCGGCATCATCTGGGCCGGGACTGACGATGGCAACGTGCAGGTGACCCGCGACAGCGGGAAGACGTGGACCAACGTGACAGACAAAATTTCAGGTCAGGCGGGCCACTGGGTCAGCCGGGTGATTGCGTCGCACCACGATGCCGCGACCGCGTACGTCACCGCGACCGGGTACCGGAGCGACGACTTCAAGCCGTACGTGTGGAAGACCACCGACTACGGCGGCACGTGGACGTCCATCGCGGCGAACCTCCCGAATGAGGCGATCAACGTGATCCGCGAGGATCGCCGGAATCCGCATCTTCTCTTTGTTGGGACCGACTTTGGCGTGTATGCCTCGCTCGACGGCGGCAAGGCGTGGCAGCGAATGAAGAACGGCATCACCACCAATCCCGTGCACGATCTCGCCATCCATCCTCGCGAGCAGGGGCTCATCGTCGGCACGCACGGCCGTGGCATCTACATCGCCGATATCTCGGGGCTGCAGGCGCTGACGCCGACCGTGATCGCGGCGGACGCGCACCTGGCGCCGATCGTCCCGACCGTGCAACACGTCGCGGGCCTGCGTCCGATGGTGGCGTCACTCAACTACGACGGACAGAGCCGTCTGCCCGGCGTGCACATCAATTACTACCTGAAGTCCGCGGCGAATGGCGTGACCGTCCGCGTCTACGACGGCGCACGTGTGATCGCGGAGACGACCACCGCCCCCGGCAAGGCCGGCCTCAACACCGTGCGCTGGACGATGCAGTCGATGCGGCCGATGACGGAGGCGGAGCAGCAGGCCGCCTCGGGGCGCGGCGGACGCAGTGGCGCTGGTGGCTTCGGTGGCGGCGGTTTCGGCGGCCGCGGCGGTACTCCTCCGGCGATCCCGCAGTTCCCGTCATTCGCGGCGAACACCGTGCTGGCGACCGTGCCGCCGGCTGAATATCGAGTTGTGCTCAGCGTCGGCGGACGAGAGTACGCTCAGACGGCGGTAGTGGTGGCGGAAAGAAACTAAGACCGTCCGCGCGGATGCGTTCGCCGCCCTGGCGCCTCGAGGGGCCGGATTCGCATCGGCCCCGATTTCGACGCGCCGCTGCCGCCGAGATCACGATACTCGAGCCCGGAGGATCTGGGGGCCAGGGGCGAATGCCGGCGCCAGCGGACCAGCTAAGGCGGAAAGGCTCCACATTTGCATCCGCGCGGGCGGCGACTTACGAGGTCAGAACACATGGCATCCACTTCCAGCCAGCGTCAGCCAGTTCCATCGCGACAGTTCGGGCGTCATCCCGACCAGGTCTCCATCATCGGCATCGGCGGCTATCACCTGGGGAACGTGAAGACCGTCACGGAATCGACCCGGATCATTCACGAGGCGGTCGATGCCGGCATGAACTTTCTCGACAACGCCTGGGAGTACCACGAGGGGGAGAGCGAGCGCCGGATGGGGCGCGCGATTGCCGACCGGCGGGCGTCGGTCTTCCTGATGACCAAAGTGTGCACCCACGGCCGCGACGCGAAGGTGGCGATGCGGCAGCTGGAGGAATCGCTGCGGCGCCTACAGACAGACTACCTCGATCTGTGGCAGATCCACGAGTGCGCCTATCACAACGATCCCGAACGGCACTACGCGCGCGGCGGGGTGATCGAAGCGCTCGAGCGCGCGAAGGCGCAGGGCAAGGTGCGCTATGTAGGCTTCACCGGCCACAAGGATCCCGAGATCCATCTGCGCATGCTCGCCTACGACTTCCCCTTCGACGCCTGCCAGCTGCCGCTGAACGGCGTGGACGCGCAGTTTCGAAGTTTTCAGACGCTCGTCCTGCCCGAGCTCGCGCGCCGCGGCATTGCGGCAATCGGCATGAAGAGCCTCGGCGGCGACGGGCGCATCATCAAGAAGAAGGTCGCGCGGATCGACGATGCGCTGCGGTATGCGATGAGCCTTCAGGTGTGCACGACGGTATCCGGCATCGATTCGCTGACCGTGCTGCGGCGCAATCTGAAGATCGCTCGCGATTTTTCCCCGATGTCCGCGAAGGAACGGAAGGCCTACGAGCAGAGCCTGATCGAGTACGCGGAGGATGGGCGCTTCGAGCTGTACAAGACCACTGCCGAACACGAGGGCGAGATCGGCCGCGCGCAGCATGGCTTCCCCTCCCCGGAGGAGGTCGCTCTGTGACCCGAACGCGATTCTCGTTGATCACCAGACGAGTGATGGTGTAGTTCTCTGCAGGTCAGCGCTCCCGGCCACGCAAGAC
>JACDCA010000030.1 GCA_013694635.1 Acidobacteriota bacterium
GTTGTACAGCCCGCCATTTCGGACGACACCAGAACTCACTAGATGCTGGCCGGAATGGGGAATGAGGAACGGGGGATGGGGGATGCGGAAGGCAACGAAGTAGCTCGAGCCTGCTGAGGCGCATTCCCCATCCCCCATCCCTCATTCCCGTCCCGATACTTTGAAAGTCATCTCCGCCGAATTCGTCACGAGCGCTGCGGCAGGGGGCTCCGATGCTGGCGTGCCGCACGACGGGCTTCCGCAGATCGCGCTGGCCGGACGTTCCAACGTCGGCAAGTCGACGCTGATCAACGCGCTCACCCGGCGGAAGGTGGCCCGCACGAGCGCGGCGCCCGGCAAGACGCGCCTCGCCAACGTCTACCGGCTGACGGTGGAAGGAGGCGGCCCGGGCCGCTGGAACCTGTATCTGGTGGACATGCCGGGATACGGATACGCGCGCGGCGGGGCGGACGCGGCGAAGGAACTGGCTGCTGTTGCTGAGAGTTACTTCGCCAGCCGGAATGCGGGATCCGGAATGCGGGATGTAAGTACACAAGCGGAATTGGCGCATTCCGCATCCCGCGCCGCGCATCCCGGCTCGCATGTCGCGCTGCTGTTAGTGGATTCGAGGCATCCTGGACTCGAGTCGGACATTCAGGCGCATCGGTGGCTGCAGACGTTCGGCGTCGAGCCGGTGGTCATCGCGACGAAGATCGACAAGCTGTCGCGGGCGGACCGGGTGAGAAACCTCAAGGAACTGAAACGGGTATTTGGAACGGCCGCACTGCCGGTCTCGGCGGAACGCGGCGAAGGACTGGACGAACTGTGGACAAGGGTCGCAAGAATGGTCAGGGGAACGAAGGAACGCAGATGAGCAACGAAAAGAACGACAAGGGGGGCGGCACCGCCGTGGGTGGCGCGGCAGTGAAACCGGACGCCGGCGGCACGCCGAAGCAAGACATGCCGGTGGTCGAGCTGTCGACGCTGAAGGACCTCAGCGTCACCGAGCTGACGAAGATCGCCAAGCAGCTCGACGTCCCTGGCGCGACGGGCATGCGGAAGCAGGAGCTGATCTTCGAGATCCTCCGCTCGCGCGCCGAGAAGAGCGGCCTGCTCTTCAGCGAAGGGGTGCTCGAGACGCTGCCGGACGGCTTCGGCTTCCTGCGCGCCCCCGATTACAACTACCTGCCGGGCCCCGACGACATCTACGTCTCCCCTTCCCAGGTGCGCAAGTTCGACCTGCACACCGGCGACACCGTCTCCGGCCAGATCCGACCGCCGAAGGACGGCGAGCGTTACTTCGCACTGATCAAAGTGGAAGCGGTCAACTTCGAGCCGCCGGAGAAGACGCGCGAAAAGATCTTCTTCGAAAACCTGACGCCCCTGTACCCGCAGCAGCGCGTCAATCTCGAAACCACGCCCGACAATTTGTCCGGCCGCGTCATGGATCTGATGACGCCGCTCGGCAAAGGGCAGCGCGGCCTGATCGTCGCCTCGCCGCGCACGGGCAAGACGATGATCCTGCAGAGCATCGCCAACAGCATCTCGGCGAACCACCCCGAGGTCTACCTGATCGTGCTGCTCATCGACGAGCGGCCGGAAGAAGTGACCGACATGCAGCGGTCGGTGAAGGGGGAGGTCATCTCCTCGACGTTCGACGAACCGGCGACACGGCACGTGCAGGTCGCGGAAATGGTCATCGAGAAAGCGAAGCGGCTGGTCGAGCACAAGAAGGACGTCGTGATCCTGCTCGACTCGATCACCCGTCTGGCGCGCGCCTACAACACCATCGTGCCGCCGTCGGGCAAGGTCCTGTCAGGAGGCGTCGACAGTAACGCGCTGCAGCGCCCCAAGCGGTTCTTCGGCGCCGCGCGGAACATCGAGGAGGGTGGCTCGCTGACCATCGTGGCGACCGCGCTGATCGACACCGGCTCGCGCATGGACGAAGTCATCTTCGAAGAGTTCAAGGGCACCGGCAATTCTGAAATCCACCTGGATCGCAAGCTTGCCGATCGCCGCGTATTCCCCGCCATCGACATCCAGAAAAGCGGCACGCGGAAGGAAGAGCTGCTGCTGCCGAAGGAGGATCTCAACCGGGTGTGGGTGCTGCGGAAGGTGCTGACCCCGCTCTCCCCCGTCGAAGCGATGGAACTGCTGCTCTCGAAGATGGGCAAGACCAAGAACAACAACGAGTTCCTGTCGTCCATGGCGGCGGGAAAGTAGGGCCTCACAGACCGGGGGGCGTCAGACCCATCGATCTGACGCGCTCGGCAAACCGCGAATCGTCGCGAAGACAATCCCATTGCGGCGCCACTGCCAGGTGAACCAGGCTGGGATCGCGCCGCTCGATCGCGGCGTCCAGTTGCCGGAAGGCTTCATCCAGGTTCCCCGACTC
>JACDCA010000069.1 GCA_013694635.1 Acidobacteriota bacterium
CAGTCGGGAGTCGATCGTCAGTCGGGAGTCGGTAGTTCGATCTACTATCGACTGCCTGACGACTCTCGACTGCCTGCCGACTCTCGACTGACTGACGATTCTTGACTAACGACTCCCGACTAACGACTGACGACTGACGACTGCCGACTGACGAGATTACATGCGAATATTTCTGACCGGCGCGACGGGGTATATCGGAACGGCCGTACTCGATGCCTTCGTGCGCTCGGGCCATCGCGTCGATGCGCTGGCGAGGAACAGCATGAAGGCGTCGGAGGTGCAGGCGCGCGGCGCGACGCCGGTGCTCGGCGACCTGACAGAACCGGCGTCATATGCCGACGCGGCAGCTGCGGCCGACGCCCTCGTGCACACGGCGCTCGACGACTCGCCACGCAAGGCGGAGGTCGACTCGCGAGTGATCGACACGCTGCTGGCGTCCGCCGCGGCGTCCAGGTCGGTGGAATGCCTGATCTACACCTCTGGCGTGTGGGTGATCGGGTCGACTACGTCACCGGCCGATGAAACCGCGCCGCTCAATCCGGCGGAGTTTTCGTCGTGGCGCGTCGCTCACGAGGAGCGGGTGCTTGCCGCAGCGACCGATACGCTGCGGACGGCCGTGATCCGCCCCGGCGTCGTCTATGGCGGATCGCGGGGGATCATTGGCGACGTGCTGAAGGACGCCTCAAACAGTCTGATTCGGGTGATCGGGTCGGGGGAGAACCGATGGCCGCTCGTCTACGACCGGGACCTTGCCGATCTGTATGTCCGTGTGGCGGTCACGCTCGGCGCGTCGGGGCTCTTTCACGCGAACGATGAGGGGGACGAGCAGGTCAACGACATCGTCGCCGCCATCAGTCAGCATGCGCCGACCAAGCCCAGCGTCCGGCATGTGCCGATCGCCGAAGCACGGAAGAAAATGGGGCCGTATGCCGACGCGCTGGCGCTCGACCAGGTGGTTCGCAGCCCGCGCGCCCATGCGCTCGGATGGAATCCGTCCCTCAAGTCTGTCGCCGGGAACGCCGCGCGCCTCATGGAAGAATGGAGAAGAGGCCACCGGGATTGACGATAGCCGGGCCTACCTGAATGAAATGCCGCCGCTGAACACGACGACGCGGACGGCGCTCGTGGCGACCCGGCCGGGCGCCGCTTCCTGTGCGCTGATCGAATAGAAGCGCAGGTCGAGCGTAAAGCCCAGGTGGTCTTTCGCAAACCACTTCGCTCCTCCGCCGTAGTTCAGCGTCCGCACGCGTCCGCCGGGTTCCTGCGGGTCGTCGTCCCGTTCCATCGTGAGCCTGGACCATCCGAGTCCGCCTGTGGCGTAACTAAAGCCGGCGCCCGAGCCAAAGTTGAGCGACACCTGCGGCGACATGTGCGTCCAGCGGTTCGTCAGCGTCGGTCCCGCCGGGACCGCCGGGCCCGGAGTCGGAACCGTCGGGACGTCTGGCTCGATGGTGTTTTTCGCGCGCATCAGCAGCAGTTCGCCGCCGACGCCGAGCGACACCACGCTCCTCCGGGGAAAAATCAGGTGCGCGCCCAGAATCACCCCGGGCCCACGGCCCGGCAGTTCTTCGGCGGGCACGTCGAGCGCCTCGGCCACGGCGCGGTCGCGCGTGATCCCGGGCCACGCGAACCGGGCGTCGAATACGAACGGGGGCTTGGGTTCGCGGGGCAGCGGCATCGGTACCTGGTCCTGCGCCGCAGCGGGGCTGGCTGCAGCCAGGCATAGCAGGAGAAGAGCGGTCGCGTGACGCATCCCGTTAGATTGTAGCCATTTCAAATCATCGTCTTCGCCAGCGCGATGCCTTCCTCTACCGACGCGACGCCGCCGTCGAGCTGGCGCTCGTAAACAGCCCGCAGGATCTCCCCCAGTCGGGGCCCCGGTGGCACGCCGAGCGGCAGCAGATGGCGCCCGAGAAGGATCGGCTTCGGCGGCGCGTGCTGAACCCCGAGCTCGCGTGCGCGGTCGAGAAACCAGTCCATCGCCGAGCAGTCGAATCCGCCGCCGCGTCCCAGACAGTCAGACTTGGCGACGAGCGCGAGCAGCTCGAGGTCCACTTTCTGCGCGAGCCGCCGGAAGGCGCCGTCAGAGACAGGTGTGGGTGACTGGCGGAACATGCCTGGCTTCAGATGATGCGCCACCATGCCGAGCACCTGGGTTCGAACGTCGTAGCCGGCGATGGAGTGCACGTTCAGCCGGTCGAGTACTGCTGTAGCCGGCAGTACACCCTGCTGCTCGTGATCGATCGAACGGATCCTGCCGTCGATGAATGCCGTGGTCGGAGGCTTCCCGACATCGTGCAGCAGCGCGCCGAGCATCAAGGCGATCTGCCGCGGCGGGTCCAGACGCTCGATCCGCTCCCGGGCCTGATCGACGACCAGCAGCGTGTGCACCCACACGTCCCCCTCGGGATGCCATTCGGGCTCCTGCGGGCATCCGGCGAGGGCCTCCAGCTCAGGGAACAGTTTGGCAATGACGAGCAACTCGAGCGCGAGCTTCAGACCGATGGAGGGGCGCTGCGAAAGCATCAGCAGCTTTTCGATCTCACCCCAGATGCGTTCGCAAGGAAGATCGTCGAGCGGAATGCGGCGGCACAGCTCCGCCGTGCCGCGGTCCAGTGTGAACCCGAAGCGTGCCGCGAACTGCACCGCGCGGAGGACGCGCAAGCTGTCGTCGCTGAACGTCGCCGGATCGACTGCTCTCAGGATCCCGGCAGCGAGGTCGGCCCGGCCGTTGAAGGGATCTTCGTAGGCGCCAGTGAGCGGATCGAACGCGATCGCGTTGATGGTGAAATCGCGCCGGCGGGCAGCCTCCTTGATCGATAAATGCGGGTCACCCTTGACCGCGAACCCACGATGCCCTGGCGAGACTTTCGACTCGCGGCGAGGCAGCGACACATCCAGGTCTGCGACCTTGTAGACGGTGAAGCTTTCACCGACGCTGTTCACGGGGCCGAAGGCCGACAACTCAGTCCTGAGCTCCGCCGCGTCGACGCCGAACGCCTCGATATCGATGTCTTTCGACCGGCGGCCGAGGAGCTGATCCCGCGGCCACCCGCCCACGATCAGCGCGCGGCCGCCCGCCTCGCGCACGGCGCGCGCGATCGCTGTCGCGATTGACAGGCGTCCGTCTGGTTGGCGGTGTTCCATCAGGAGCTGGGGGTGATCTCCCGCTGGCGGCTGTACCGCCGCACGATTCGATCGGTGAGACCGGGCGCGGCCGCGTTGAGGACCGCGAGCGCCTTCGCCAGGGCATGCGGATACACCTCGGGCCGTGGACGCCGGATGCAGCGCACAACCGAGCGCGCCACCACCTCCATCGATTGCCGCGGGCCGACACCCGCGACAGCGTGGCCGTAGTCGCGCTGCATGGCGTGACGGAATTCGGTGTCGGTAGAGACCGGATAGACGACCGACACGTGGATATTGCCGCCCGCGAACTCGGACCTCAGTGATTCGGCGAACCCAACCTGTGCGGCTTTCGTCGCGCTGTAGCCGCTCATCAGCGCCACACCGCGCTGCCCGACGATGGACGAGATGATGACGAGATGCCCGTGCTGCTGTTCTCTGAAGATCGGCAGCGCCGCGCGGGCGCCGTGAAAGGTACCCATGAAGTTCACGTCCATCATCCGCTGCATCGTCTCGGGGGGGGTCTCTTCGACCGTTCCGTAGTAGCCGAAGCCCGCGTTGCAGATCATGATGTCGAGGCCGCCGAATGCCGAGCGAGCACGCTGGACGAGCGCCGACACCTGCGCCTCGACGGTGACGTCCATCACCATGATCTCGGCGCGGCCACCGTCGGCGCGGATCCGGTCCGCCGCCTCGCGCAGCCGGTCTTCACGCCTGGCGCCGAGTACCACGGCGACGCCGGCGCGCGCGAGCTGCTGGGCGCAGGCGAGTCCGATGCCTGCAGATGCGCCCGTGATGGCCGCGGTACGTCCGGAAAGATCCATGACCGCATAATAGGCCGCATTCCGGTTACGAGTGACGAGTGACCAGTTTTCAATCAGGCGTTAGGGAGTCAGGAGTGACGAGTTGGAAGCTGACAATGAAGACAGCGTAATCACCCTGCTGTCGCAGCTGGTGGCGATTGATTCCGTAAACCCGTCACTGGTCGACGGGGGGGCAGGGGAGTCGAGGATCGCAGCGTTTGTTGCGGGTCATCTCGAGGGGCTCGGGTGCGAGGTGCACGTGCAGGAGGCGGCGGCGGGCCGTCCGAACGTCATTGGTGTTCTCGACAGCGGCGCGCCTGGACCGTCGCTGATGTTCTGCGGCCATCTCGACACGGTCGGCGTGGACGGGATGCGATCGCCGTTTCAACCCTTGATCCGCGACGGCCGGTTATACGGGCGCGGCGCGCAGGACATGAAAGGCGGCG
>JACDCA010000321.1 GCA_013694635.1 Acidobacteriota bacterium
ATTTTTTACGTCGGCACCGCGCACGGAGGCGTCTGGAAGACGACGAACAGCGGCACGACGTTCGACGCGCAGTTCCAGGACCAGGGACTCATGTCGATCGGCGACGTGACGGTGTCGCAGTCGAATCCCGACCTGGTATGGATCGGCACCGGAGAATCCAACAACCGCCAGAGCACGTCGTGGGGCGACGGGGTCTATAAGTCCGTTGACGGCGGGAAGACCTGGACGTCCAAAGGGCTTCGCGCCTCGCGGCACATCAATCGGATCGTGATCGACGGGCGGAACAACGACACGGTGCTCGTGGCCGCGACCGGCCCACTCTGGGGTCCGGGAGGGGACCGCGGCGTCTACAAGACGTCCGACGGCGGCACGACGTGGAAGCACGTGCTGAAGGTCGACGACGACACCGGCGCGAACGATCTCGTGCTGGATCCGACCGACAGCCAGGTCCTCTACGCGTCGACCTATCAGCGCCGGCGAACGGCGTGCTGCATGAACGGCGGCGGCCCTGGCGGCGGCATCTGGAAATCGACCGATGGCGGCGACACGTGGACGAAGCTGAAGGGGGGCGTGCTCGACGGCCCGATGGGCCGGGTCGCGCTGGACGTCTACCGCCGTCGGCCCAACATTCTGTACGCGCTGATCGAAGGGCCGGCCCAGCCCGGCGGCGGCCGCGGCGCCGGTGGCGGAGGCTTCGGCGGGCGGGGTCAGCAGGCGCTCAATCCAAACGATCCGACCGGCCTCTATCGTTCGGACGACGCCGGCGGGACCTGGCGCAAGGTGAACAACGCGAACCCGCGGCCGATGTACTTCAGCAAGGTGCGGATCGATCCGAACGATCCTGAGGTCCTGTACCTGGGCGGCGTGGATCTCCATCAGTCGCTCGACGGCGGCAAGACGATTAATGCGCAGGCCGCCTCCCGGATCCATTCCGACCATCACGCGATCTGGATCAACCCGATGAACTCGGATCACGTAGTCATCGGCAACGACGGCGGGCTCGCGTACTCGTACGACAGGGCGAAGAAATGGATCTTCGTGCCGAACCTCCCGGTCGGGCTCTTCTACCACGTCAGCTACGACATGGCGATGCCGTACAACATCTGCGGCGGCATGCAGGACAACTACAACTGGTGCGGCCCGAGCGCGGTGCGCGGCGCGGCGGGGATCGCGAACCATCACTGGGCGACGCTCCAGGGGGGCGACGGCTTCGTCGTCCTGCAGGACCCGACCGACTATCGCATCGCGTTCAGCGAATCACAGGACGGCAACATCGTCCGCGTCGACCGGGTGACCGGAGAGACGATGAGCGTCCGTCCCACCGCGGCGGCCGGGGAGCCGGCGTTGCGGTGGCACTGGGATACGCCGCTCGTCCAGTCGCCGCACGATCCGAAAGTGATCTTCGCCGCAGCAAACAAGGTCTTCCGGTCCGCGGATCGCGGGCTGTCGTGGACGGCTGTCAGCGGTGATCTGACCGACGCGGCCAACCGCGACGAGATCCTGACGATGGGCGTGAAAAACAGCGAGATTCGCTTCTCCCGCAATGACGGGATCGCGGCGTGGCCCGCGATCGTCGCGTTCGCGGAATCGCCGAAGCGTCCGGGGCTCTATTACGCGGGGACTGATGACGGGAACCTGCAGGTGTCACGCGACGCGGGCAAGAACTGGACGAAAGTCATCGACAAACTTCGCGACGCGCCGAAGGGCGTCTTCGTTTCGGAGGTCGTGCCGTCGCGTTTCGCCGAAGGGACCGTTTACGCAACGCTCGACGGTCATCGCCAGAACGACTACGAGACCTACATCTACGCGAGCACTGATTCCGGCGCGACGTGGACTTCGATCAACGGCCACCTGAAGGGCGAGGTCGCGCGAACGCTCACCGAAGACGTGAAGAATCCGGACGTATTGTATCTCGGGACCGAAACGGGGCTCTTCGTGTCGCTCGACCGCGGCCGCAACTGGCAGCGCATCAAAGCGAACCTGCCGACCGTCCGCATCGATGAGATCGTGATCCACCCGCGCGACAATGCGATGCTGCTCGCCACGCACGGCCGCGCGATCTGGATTCTCGATCACCTCGAGCCGATCCAGGAATACGCCGCCGCGATGCAGACGACCGCCGATGCGCGGCTCTTCACGCCTCCCCCGTTTGCCTGGTATCAGCGCCCCGCACGCGATCGCAACTATGAATTCTGGGGCGATCAGACCTTCTTCGGGGAGAACCCGCCGCAGGCGGCGGTGCTCTCGTGGTTCAACAGGAAACAGGTCGGCGACGTGAAGCTGCGCATCACCGACGCCGGCGGGCGCGAGGTGCGCGAGATCTCCGGACCGGTCCTCTCGAACAGCACCAGGCCGGGCATTCAGTCCGCCTGCTGGGACCTCCGCGTTCAGCCGGCGCCGGCTCCGGATCCCGGCTCGGCACCAGGCGGCGGGGGCCGGCAGGGGGCCGTTCCGGTTGTCGCCGGAGAAGGCGGACGGCAAGGACTCCCGGCGGCGGCATCGACCGTCAGCGCCTTCGGTGCCGGCTGCGGCAGTGCCGGCGGCGGCGGAGGCGGTGGTGGATTTGGCGGCTTCGGTGGCGGCGGGGCGAGCCTCGGGCCGTTCGTCCTGCCCGGCCTGTACAACGTCTCGCTGATCGTCGACGGCAAGACCCTCGAAAGCAAGCCGCTTCGTGTGATGGCCGACAAGGAAGTCGTCCTCACCGAGGTTGAGCGGAAGCGGCTCTATGACATGGCGATGGAGCTGCATGGCCTGCAGCACCGCGCCAACGAGGCCGTCGCGGCGATCTCGCCAGTGACGCGCCAGATGGCGGCGGTGATGAAGCAGGTCACCGAGAGCACCAGTGTGCCGGCGGATGTCGAGACGCAAACCGAAGCGTTCAACAAGGAGCTTGCCGCGCTGTCAGCGAAATTGACGCCGGCCACCGGTGGCCGTGGCGGCGGCGGTGGCGGTGGACGCGGAGGCGACGTGAGCCCCATCGGGCGGCTCGCTCAGGCGAAAAACGGCATGATGGGCGGGATGTGGCCCACACAGGCGATCATGACCGCATATGCTGACGCTAAAACCGCCGTGCCCGCGGCCGTTGCGGAAGTGGATGCCGTGTTGACGAAAGGGCGCGCGCTGAGCGCCTGCTGACGAAACACAACGTCACGCTGACGATTGCCCCGAATGTGTCCAGGACCGATTCGCTGAAGTGACCGGGTGATGTTCAGCTTTCTCGAGGT
>JACDCA010000152.1 GCA_013694635.1 Acidobacteriota bacterium
AATTTGCCGCAGCGGTGAAGGCGATCGCGAGCGACGCAAATCTGGCGAAGATCTTCGCGGATGCGGAGATGAGCGCCGCCTTGAAAGACTCGCAGGTCAGTGCCGCGCTGGCCGACGTCGACATGCACGCAGCACTTGCGGACGACAAGGTGGAGGCTGCACTGGCGCAGTCGGAAATCCGTGCGGCGTTCGCGGACCCGCAGCTGGCCGCGGCCTTTGCCGATGCGGCCCTGATGGCGGCTTTCAGCAAGGCGAACATCAACGCGGCGCTGCAGTCCGCAGAGTTTCGGCAGAACCTCGCCTCGGCAGGGCGGATCAAGTTCAAGATGCAGTCTGCGGAGCTTCAGGCGGCGTTGAATGACGCGGAACTGCAGGCGGCGCTTGCGCAACCCGGAATAAAGGCAGCCCTGGCGGACGCCGAGATGCAGGCGGCTCTGGCGAAGCCGGAGATGTGGGCGGCGCTGGCGTCGAGCGGGTTCCAGCAGATGCTCAAGGACGACGAGACGATGGCGGCATTCATGGACGCCGAGCTGCAGGGCGCGTTTGCGGACGCCGCGCTGGTAGCGGCGCTGCAGGGGGCGTCGCTCAGTCAGGCGCTCAAGGGATCAGCGGTGACGGCGGCTTTGAATAATGCGGCGCTTGCGGGCGCGCTCGCCGACTCCGAGATGACCGCGGCAATGGCGTCTTCCGAGATGCGCGCCGAGCTGGCGGGGTCGGGCTTCGCGGCGGCGATGCAGTCGGCCGCAATGCAGGCTGCGCTCAAGGACGCCGGGTTCTCCGCGGCGCTACAGCAGACATCCTTCGCCACCGCCCTCGCGAAGGGTAGCGAGTAGAACCGGAATCCGTCGCCGACTCTCAGAAAACAGGCCGGGCTGCTTGAAGCATCCCGGCCTGTTTCCATTATGCGGTAGCATCTCCCCGTCCAGGACACAACCCATGCGAACCCTGCGAGCTGCGAGCGCGATCACGATTGCCTGCCTGGTAATCCTTCTCCCCACAGGCGCTGAAGCCCAGCTCGCGAAGCAGGAGGGCTCGCGGCTGCGGATGGTGTACTTCGAGGGCGCCGAGTCCTACCTGGTGCCTTACGCCACGCGCACCTTTTTCAATTCGCTGGCCTTCCAGGCGAAGCTGCTCGGGTACGAGCCAGACCGGGACATCACGGTACTCCTCGCAGACTTCGAGGACTCCGGCAACGCCGGCGTTTCCGTCGTGCCGCGGAGCACCATGATGATCCAGGTGTCACCTCTGAGTTTCGCATTCGAAACGCTCGCGGCCAACGAGCGGATGAACACGATCATGAACCACGAGCTGGTGCACGTGGCGACGATGGACCAGGCGACCAAGCGCGATCGCATGTTCCGGAACCTGTTCGGCGGCAAGGTCAATCCGATCGCGGAGCAGCCGGAAACCATTCTGTACATGTACCTGACGGCGCCGCGCGTAGCGGCCCCGCGCTGGTTTCACGAGGGGATCGCCGTCTTCATCGATACCTGGATGGCCGGCGGCCTCGGCCGCGCGCAAAGCGGTTACGACGAGATGGTGTTCCGCTCGATGGTCCGCGACAACTCGCATTTCTATGATCCGCTCGGTCTCGTCTCAGAGGGCACCAAGGTCGACTTTCAGCTCCAGATCAATTCGTATCTCTACGGCACGCGGTTCATGATGTGGCTGGCGAACACCTACGGCCCCGACAAGCTGCTCGACTGGGTCAAGCGGCAGGAAGGCAGCCGCGGGTACTACGCGAATCACTTCAAGAAGATCTATGGCCGCTCGCTCGGCGATGCCTGGCGCGGGTGGATCGACTGGGAACGCGGCTTCCAGCAAACGAATCTCGAAGCCATCCGTCAGCATCCCACCACGCCGTACCGCGACGTGTCACGCCGCGCGCTGGGGTCGATCTCGCGCGCGTATTACGACGAGAAGGCAGGGAAGCTGTACGCGGCGTTCAATTATCCGGGGGTTGTCGCTCATGTGGGATCGATCGATGTCGCTACGGGAGAGCTCGAGCGGCTGGTCGATATCAAGGGTCCCGTGATCTACACGGTGACATCGCTCGCCTACGATCCCGACGCTCGGCAGCTGTATTACACGACCGACAACGGCGCGCACCGCGACCTCGTCCGCCTCGACCCGGAGACGCGTAAGACCGAGCAGCTGATGAAGGATGCGCGGATCGGGGATCTCGCCTTGAACCACGCCGACAAGACGCTCTGGGGGATCCGGCATTTGAACGGCATCGCCTCGCTGGTCAGGATGAAGCCGCCGTACACACAGTGGACGCGCGTTCACTCATTCGCCTACGGCACCGTCGTCTACGACGTCGACGTCTCCCCAGACGGTACGCAGCTGTCGGCCTCGTTCGGCGAGATCGACGGCAAGCAGACGGTCCGGCTGTTCGCGACCGAGCGACTCCTCGCCGGCGATGTGACTCCGGAGGCGCAGTTCGACTTCGGCCCTTCGGTGCCATCGGGTTTCGTCTTCAGCCGGGACGGCAAGTCGCTTGTTGGAAGCTCGTACTACACGGGTGTGTCGAACATCTTCCGCTATGACATCGCGTCGAAGGACGTCTCCGCTCTGAGCAACGCCGAGACCGGCTTCTTCAGGCCCGTTCCCCGGCCCGAAGACAGCGATCTGTTCGTCTTCCGTTACTCGGGCGAAGGGTTCGTCGCGACGCGCATCGAGGCGAAACCGCTGAAGGACGTCAGCGCGATCACCTTCTTCGGCGAGCGGCTGGTCGAGGGTCACCCGGCGTTGAAAAGCTGGATGATCGGATCACCCAATGACGTGAAACTTGAGGAGAAGGCCCTCGTCAAGGGGAGCTACAAGCTCGCCGGCGGGCTGCGCCGCGAGTCCATTTACCCGGTCGTCCAGGGTTACAAGGACACGGCCGCCATCGGCGTCCGCGCAAATTTTTCCGATCCGCTCCAGTTGAACCGGCTGAATCTGACGGCGTCCTACAGCCCCACGACATCGCTGGCTGCCGACGAGCGGCTGCACCTGCGCGTCGACTACCAGCGGTACGACTGGCGTGCCCGCGCAACGTGGAACGACGCAAATTTCTACGATCTGTTCGGCCCGACGAAAACGGGACGCAAGGGCTATACCGTCGGCGTGGGCCACCACCGCACATTGCTCTACGACGAGCCCCGTCGCATCGAGCTCGATACCGACGTAATGTTCGCCGGCAACCTCGATCGCCTTCCGCAGTATCAGAACATCGCGGTCGATGTCGACCGTTTGTTCGCGTTCGACGTGACACTCAAGGGCAGGAACATCCGCTCGTCGTTGGGACGAGTCGATGACGAAAAAGGACGGAAGTGGTCGGTGACCCTGGACGGGAACCAGGTCGCGAGCCAGTGGTACGGCCGGACCCATGCGACGTTCGACGTCGGGACGCCGCTGCCGATCGGCCACTCCTCCGTGTGGCTGCGGACTGCGGCCGGCGTGTCGCCGGGATCCCGCGACGATCCGTTCGCGAACTTCTTCTTCGGCGGCTTCGGCAACAACTACGTCGACCGGCTGGACGAGAAACGCTACCGGTCGTATTACGCGTTTCCCGGCGCCGACCTGAACGAGATCGGCGGCAGGAACTTCGTGAAATCGACGCTCGAGTGGAACCTTCCTCCATTGCGGTTCCGCCGGCTGGGTTCGCCGGGTTTCTACGTCACCTGGATGCGGCCCGCAGTCTTCGTCGGCGGCCTGGCCACGAATCTCGACAACGAGACCTTCCGGCGGGTGGCGACTAACTTCGGCGGTCAGCTCGATTTTCAGC
>JACDCA010000323.1 GCA_013694635.1 Acidobacteriota bacterium
GGCCAACGGCGATCACCAGTCCGATGATGACCCACACCGGTGAGATCTGCCGCAGCACGCCGCCGTACCACAGCGCGGCGACCGCGCCGAGGACGAGCAGGAAGTAGCCGACCAGGTAGATATTCACAAAACGCATGTTCTGGGTCCCCCCGAGTGCAAGTGCTGAGGGCTGCGTGCTCAGTGCACATAGCACCAAGCACTGAGCACTCAGCACTTCCTTGGTTACCGCTGAATCCGGACCACGAGTGCCGCGCGGCGGTTGAGACGACGCGTCTCTTCGCGCGCGTTGTCGTGCTTCGGACGCTCTTCACCGTAGCTCACGGTCCGCAGCCGGTCGGCGCCGACGCCGCGTCCGGTCAGGTAGTCGCGAACCGAGTGGGCGCGGCGCTCGCCGAGTGCGAGGTTGTACTCCGCCGTCCCGATGTTGCAGGTGTGCCCTTCGATCTCCACGCGCAGCTCGGGGTTCGCCTGCATCGTGCGGATCGCCTCGTCGAGCGCGCGTGTCGCTTCCGGCCGCAGCGAGTAGCGGTCGAAGTCGAAGTGCACGTCCTCGAAGACGAACTCCTTGACGGGCGCGGCGATCACGTTGATGTTCACGGTGTCGCTGGCCGTCTTGCCGTCCTGGGGGCAGGTCACGGTCACCGTCACGGGCACGGTGCCGGTTTGCATCGGCGCGGTCCAGACCGTCTCTTTCGCCGTGGGGTCGGCGAGCGTGCCGGTCGGAGCGGACCATGAGTAGGTCACGGTGCAGCCGATCGACGACTGCGGGAACGCGGTGACGGTGGACGTCTTGCCGACTTCAACCGTGCACGGATTGCACTGTGCCTTCACCGACAATTCGTGCACTGCCGCGGGTGGCGGTGGGGGCGGGGGCGGCGGTGGCGGCACGTAGATGCGCACGCCCGGGTGATATCCGAGGCGGAATTGGAAGCCGAGTGAGTCCCCCGACTCGTCTTCGTAGTTGCCGAACTCGCTGCGGCCATCGAGCGCCCAGCGATAGTTCAGACCCGCGCCGATGAACCAGTTGCCCGGAAGCCAGGTGAGCCCCAGGGTGGCGTTGATCGGAGAATCCAGGTTCGTCAGTGGCGGCGCCACCGAACCATCCTCGCCCACCAGAATCCGCGTATTGGTGATCTGGTCGTCGAGGTACTTCTCGCCGTGAAGCTCCGCGGTCAGCCGCAGATTTTTCCGGGTCGGGAAGCCGGCGCCGAATCCCCACTTGATGCCGTTGGTGAGATCCACGCCGTCGGGATCGCCGCGGACGACAAAGCCACCAAAGCCCGAGAGTTCAACCCGTTCGTTGAACTCCTTACTCAGAATGGCGTCGATCTCGAAGTCCACCTTACCGGTGCCGACGCCTTCTTCGTCATCCTTCGCGGTCGGGATCTTGACCATCCCGCGCAGTGCGAATGCTGGCCCCCTGTTCTCGTTGCGCCACGGTGCCAGAAGGTTGATCTTCGCGCCGACCCAGAAGTCGCCGAGCTGGTTGTCGGACCAGCCCTGGCGGACGAACGGGTATTCGTTCACCATGCCGCCCGACTCCGGGTTGCTCGTGAAGACCGGCCGCACGTCGCGGTCGATGCGCCGCACCACATGAAAAGCGCCGAACAGCTCAGCGCGATCACCGAGGCCGACGCCCAACGTCACCGGCCAGGTCGACATATCGGTGAACCCTTCCTCGTAGTCGAAGTTCACCCGGTAGACGCTGAAGGACCATCTCTTTGCCGGCAGAATCTCACCGGTCGGCACGAACCACAGACCGGTGTCGCCATCGGCTGTCGTCGTCGCTTTCCGCGTGTCGCCGTTCGTCATGGTCGCCGGCTGCTGCGACATCGGCGTCTGCGTTGCCGGCTGCTGGCTGGTCGGCGTTGTCTGCGCCCACCCCGCCGCGACGCACGTCAGCGAGACCGCCACCGCCATCGTTCCACGTTTCAACATACGCACACGCCTCCGTCTCTCTCACACCATCTTCGCATATCTACTGTGCATTACTGTGCATCGTGCGCCCCGGGGCCTTCGCTACCCCGTGCGGGCTCCGGCGAAGGACTCACCGGCTCTAGCAGCCGACCTCGTCCGCCGCGACTGATCTGGCCTCCCTTGCGTCCCGCGGTCCGCGCTTCCTCGGAGGTCCATTCGTGCGCCGTCCCCTTCTGGTGCGCGGCGCGGCCGCCCTTGCTGGCAATCTCGCGCTGCTTTTCAGGCGACATCGACGCAAAGCCGCGGCGTTCCTTCCGTTCTCCCAATCCCTTGGCAGCTTCATTCATGATGCGACTCTCGTTGAACTGTCCCGTCTGACCTCCGCGCACCACGTACGGTACGGGGTCGGGCTCCGCCGGCGGATCCTGGACGGGCGCGGGTTTCGGTTCGTCCGCCGGGGTTTCTGGCGCCTCTTTCGGCGTATCCCGTTCTTGAGGGCGATCCGGTTTTTCTGATGGTGTCATGTCGTTTCGCCCTCCCGGACGCCTGTCTACCGATGGGCCTGTCAATCAAATGCTGTGCCACGCTCATTGTGCCATTTGACGGCTGAGGTGGCGCGTAAAGTGCTGAATTTTGTCAGGATAGCGGCCAACCCGTCCGTCGATCTCCACACCCTGGAGCATTTCGCTACACCCGTGAAGCGCGATAGGGTCTGGTAAGATGGCCGATGATGGCAACCTGCGGCGGCCCCACACAACCGACTCCCCCGGCGAGCAACGCGACAGGACGGACCGTGTTCTGTCAGAAGTTCCAGAAAGACATGCCGGGACTCGATGCCCCGCCCTGGCCCGGAGAGCTCGGTCAGCGCGTGTTCGACAACGTCTCCGCGGAAGCGTGGAAGATGTGGGAAGAACGCATGAAGATGATCCTGAACGAGTACCGCCTGATGCCGTGGCAGAAGGAAGCGCAGGAGCTCATTCGGAAGCAGATGGAAGATTTCTTCTTCGGCGAGGAAGCGGCGCTGCCTCCCGGCTACGTACCGCAACAGAGCAAATAGAAACGACGAACTA